>JANNAY010001633.1:0-5529 GCA_031384945.1 Deltaproteobacteria bacterium | reverse complement strand
GCCGCCGATCAGCAGCGGCGAGATCACCGACGACTCCGACGACGTCGGCTTGCCGTCTTTGCCTGGCTCGGTGTGCTCGATGGCCGGCGTGGTGTGCGGAAAGAGGGCGCGGCCGACGAGCTTGGCGGCGAGGCGCAAGCGCTCGGGCTGTCCGCTGACCACCTCTTCGGCGCGCTGCTCGACGACGGCGCGGGCGATGTCGACGAGCCGCACCGTGATCACGTAGTCGCTGCCGAGCTTGCCGATCGAGCCAGCGACGATGCGATCGACGCCGAGGGCCTGCCCGAGCTCGGCGAGACAGCTCTCACCGCCCTCGGCGCACGACGACCGCGTGGCCTCGAAGTCGACCATCGACTTGATGTCGGACTGCGAGATGACCTGGCACTTCGACGCCGATGCCACCTCGTTGGCCATCACCTCTGAGAGCAAGAGCGGAAAGTCTTTGTCGGAGTCACTCAGCCCGCGCCCGATAAGATCGAGCACAGCGATGCGACAAGTCTTTGGAGTCTCAGCAGCGGCCGGCGCCTGCGCCGCGACGAGCAAGGGGAGCGCGAAAAACAGCATCGCGCACGGTACGTCAGGGTCAGCGCAAGCCCACAACCTCGTTGTGAGTTTTTCTACTCGAGCCAATGTCGACGTCCACAAACCGCCGTTTCACCGCATCGCGAGACAGCACAACGCGGTTGTGAATTCACCCGATCCACCTGGCCCACGGCATGTCGCCAGTGACCGCCGCAGCGCCGCCAGACAGATCAACAGCGATCACGCCGACGTCTTTGCCAGGATGCCGCTCTTTGATGCCTTTGACGGCGTGTTCGACGACGTGGGCGACGCCGCGTTCGCCGAGCTTGTCGTGCACGCGCATTGCCAACATCTCGGCCCAGATCAACTCGCCGACGCCGGTGGTGGCCACGGCGCCCCTCTCGCCGACGAACAGCCCCGCCCCGGGGATCGGCACATCGCCTACCCGGCCGCGCAGCGCGCACCAGATGCCGCCCGTCGACGCGGCCGCGGCAAATTCGCCGTGCTCATCTCTGACGACTGCGCCGACGGTGTCGCAGGCGCCGCCGAGGTCGGCGGCCTGCTTCCAGAAACGCTCGTCAACGCCGCGCCACATCTCAGCGTCGCCGAGCCCAGCCATCCGCTTCGCATGCTTCTGCCGCTGCCCCTCCGTCGGCGCCGCCGCCGTCTCGAGACCCAGCTTGCGTGCCAGCGCGGTCGCGCCGTCGCCGACGATCAGTCGGTGCGGCAGGTCGTAGACGGCGCGCGCGACCCGGATCGGGTTGCGCGTGTCCTCGAGCGCGGCGACCGCGCCGAAGCCGCGGCGATCCATGACGCTGGCGTCGAGCTGAATCCGGCCATCGAGGCGCAGGGTCGAGCCGGTGCCCGCGTTCATGCGCGGGTCGTCTTCGAGCACGACGACGGCGGCGACCGCGGCGTCGAGGGCAGATCCGCCGCCATCGAGCACGGCCTTGGCTGCCGCGCAGGCGGCTTCGCAGCCATCTTTCACGTCGGGGTCGTTGGCAGCGCCGCCATGGGTGACGACGCAAGGACGAACAGTGGGGCGCATGTCGCAGCGCTGCTCCGACGGCGCACGGACCACAAGTGAGGGGGGTCACCCGAAGAATCCCCGAAACGACGGATGTGGCCCAACCGACAATCAGCTGCCGGCGCAGTTGACCTGCGACGGACAACGGAGGAGAAATTCCATTCTTCGCGTTTTTCTGCTGACTGGGGACCCTCCATGCTTGAGCCGACGAGGCCCGCCGTGACCAATCGTTCTGCCTTCTCTCTTGTCGGGGCCATCGCCTCCGGCATCGTCGTCGCCATCGTCGGCGCGTCGGGTTGCAGCGAGAAGATCGAGACTGCACAGCAGCCGCTCGGCGGCAGCTGTCTCGCCTGCCACGACGGCATCACCGACGTGCACCCGTTCTTCGCGCTTGCCTGCGTCGACTGCCACGGCGGCAACGACCAGCTGAGCCCAGAAGAGCTCGGCACGCAGGTCAACATCCGCGACCAGAAGCTGTTGAAGAAGAGCCACGTGTTGCCGCTCGACTCGACGATGTGGTGGCCCAACGGCATCGACGACGACGGCAACGGCCAGATCGACGAGCAGGGCGAGTTCTTCGACGGCCGCGGTTTCACCGACACCAGCTCAGCCACCGCCGAGCCCCGCCTGGCCAAAAAAGACCAGATGGACTCTGAGATGAACCGCGACGTGAACTACCTGCGCTTCTTGAACCCCGGCGATCTGCGCGTCGCCGAGGCCAGCTGCGGCAGCAAGAACAAGAACGCCAACGCGGCGATGATCTGCCACGCCGAGGTCGTCTACGACGCGCGCCGCTCGATCATGAGCGCCCACTCTGGTGTGCCGACGGGCGCGAACTACGGCAACGCGCAGATCCCGTTGGCCAAAGACTTCGGCAGCGTCTTCGCCAACTCTGAAGCCGGCAAGCGCTTCGACACCCGCAACCCACGCGTCGGCCGCGTCGGCTACATGTTCGACTACAACGCCCTCGACGCCGCCTTCGAGCCCGGCTTCACCGATGACAAGCGCAACCTGATCGGCGGCGGCGGCTTCAACCGCGACAAGCTCATCGCCTCGGCCAAGGGCAACATCGACGAACAAGACGACAAATTCGAAGCCACCTCCGGCGCCATCTTCGACGACGGCGTCACTGGCGAAGACGCCCGCTTCGATCCGGGTCCCGGCCTCACCCGCGCCGGTCAGAAGACCAAGTTCTACGTCGACGACCTCGACGCCCCTGACGCCGCCAACAACCGCGCCGTCGAAGTGCTGCAGAGCATCGGCAACCGCGCCAACAACAACGGCTTCGGCGACGAGTCCGGCGGCCGCGTGTGGCCCGACAAAGAGAAGCACAAGGGCCTGCAGCTGCGCCTCGCCAAGATCGTCGGCGAAGTCGACGGCGACCTGAAAGAGAACCGCAACAACGACATCAAGAACCTGTTCGACAACCAGGTCATCTCGAACCCCGTCGACGCCGCGCTCCGCAACTTCCGCGCGTACCACTCGGTCAACTGGTGGGGCCCCTCAGACAACTTCGGCTTCGTCGACTTCTTCACGTCGCCGAACGCCGACGATCCGCCGCCGGCCGATCCGTCTGACATCGAGCTGCGCAACAAGAACAACCCGTTCGGCCGCGGCCGTCCCTCGGGCTGCACCTCGTGCCACGTCGTCTACAACAAGAACGGCCACAACGAAGAGCCCGTCGACCGCACCGTCGCCGACAACGGCCGCCAGCCCTCGACCGACCTGCCCTTCGGCATTCGCCAAGACCTCGGCCAGCGCTTCTACGCCAAGCGCCACGAGATCACGCGCAGCGTGAAGAACGACCAGTGCGGCTCGTGCCACGGCTTCGTCACTCGCGTCGACGTCGCCATGATCGCGACCTACGAGCAAGAGACCGACTTCACCAACATCGAGAACGTCAACACCATCGGCACCTTCGAATACACGCAGGCGAGCGGCAAAAAGGTCCGCATCTTCGACAACCTCGCCCACTACAAAAACGGCCGCATCCTCAACGACGGTGAAGGCCTCGGCGAAGACCTCAACAACAACGGCGAGCTCGACACCGCCCTCGTCGAAACCGACATCAACGGCGACAAAGTCCTGCAGCCGAACGAAGACTTCAACAAGAACGGCAAGCTCGACGGCGAAGGCGTCACCATCAACGAAGACACCAACGGCAACGGCGCCCTCGACATCCCTGACCGCGTCCGCCGCTCCGACGCCTTCGACGGCCGCCAAGACCGCATCATCTACGGCGGTGCCAACGGCGCCGTGCGCCTGCAAGACATCCACCTCGAGCGCGGCTTCAACTGCGTCGACTGCCACCTCGGCAACGACGTCCACGGCGACTCGAACCTCTACACACGCAACTGGGACGCCATCCAAGTCGAGTGCGACGACTGCCACGGCACCAACGAGACCGACCCGCGTCTCGTGTTCTCGGGGCCCAACGGCGGCGACGACATGACGGCGGCGAAGTACAACACCTCGTTCGGCAAGCCGTGGTTCGAGCGCGTCGAAGGCAAGCTCATCCAGCACAGCCGCGTCGACCCGAACCTGCAGTGGACAGTCCCCGAGCTGACGAAACCCAAAGACAACGCCTCGTCGTACGCCCACCGCCAGCCCCTCGAGACCTTCGACCCGGCCCTCGATCATGGCACCGCGCAGTGCGCCCCCTTCGCCAACGAAGACAGCTGCGCCGCCGCCAACTGCTCGTGGGACGGCACCGCCTGCCGCGGCTTCGAGCGCAAGTACGCCCACATCGCCGAGGCGAACCCCGAGCTGAACGAGAAGGGTGGACTCGAGTGCTACAGCTGCCACTCGTCGTGGCAGCCCAACTGCCTGACCTGCCACTTGAAGATGGACGTCGGCCAGCCCAAGCAAGAGATCTGGTGGGGCGACGACGATGTCGAAGACGTCTTCTTCCAGCTCTTCAGCTACACGCGCTCGCCCTTTTACCTGGGCCACGCCGGCAACACCGAAGGCAACAAGATCGCGACCCATCGCTCGACGATGCAGCTCAACCTCACCGTCGTGGCGACCAAAAAGGGCGCTGGCGGCTTCGGCGTCCAGCTCGCGGAGTCGGCGATGTTCTCGACGAAGAACAACCTCTCGTCGCAGGTGTCGAACCCCTACTTCCCGCACACGGTGCGCACCGTCGAGACCAAGCAGTGCGTGCGCTGCCACACCCTCGAAGACGTGTCCGGCAACGTCGCCAACGACCACTTCATCACCGAGACCACCGCGCAGGGCACCGGCCGCTACCAGAACGTCGGCGACTGGGCCGTCGTCGCCACCGGCGCCGGGCTCGACCTGCTCGACCTGAAGAAAGAAGCGCCGATCGCCGGTGTGCCGAACGCGGCGAACACCATCACGTTCCCCGGCTTCGACTTCTCCGACAAGAACGGCGTCGCCGCCGAGAAGCGCCGACGCGTCTCGTTCGACCTCGACACCGACGCTGACCCCACGGTCGTCAACCCCGCCTTTGATGTCGTGTTCCAGCGCGGCGTGTCCTTCGAAAACGGCAGCGGCGACATCGCCGACGTCGCCATCGTCGGCCACGGCAAAGGCGTCTCCATCGTCGACGTCATCGGCCGCGACAACAACGCCTTCGGCATTGGCGGCACCAAATGCACCGTGGCCGTCGGCGCCTGCGAAGACCAAGCGATCGGCTACCCGCCGACCGAGATGGCGCGCATCGAGACCCTCGGACCGGTCCGCTCCGTCGACGTCGTCGACCCCGCGGCGTCGCAGTCGACGACCTTCATCGCCCTCACCGATGAAGAGCTCGTCGTCATCGACTACCGCAAGGCCCTCGACTTCGCGAACAGCACCGGCAAGGGCGAAGGCGGCTCGCTCAACCTCGTCGACCCCGACGCCGGCAACGACCCCGACAGCGACAACGACGACGCCGTCGACGCCGGCCCCGACTCCGCCGCGCAAGGCACGCAGGTGGTGGGCTCGCTGGCGCACGGGCTCGATCGTCCGACCCGCGT
>JANNAY010001611.1:0-1551 GCA_031384945.1 Deltaproteobacteria bacterium | reverse complement strand
CCGCGCCAGCGGTAGTGAAACTTCCACGAGCGCGAGCCGATCTCGCCGAGGCCGCCCCAGCCGGTGGGGTAGTTGCGGTAGAGGTCGACGCCGTCCCAGCCGTCGACGCGGCCGTTGTCGTCGACGTCGCGGGCGTTCTTTCTGTCGTAGTCGCGCGTCTCCCACACGTATCGGTGGTTGCCGTCGACGTTGACCAGCGGCACGCACCAGATGTTCACCGCGTCGACCCAGCGGGTGATGTCTTTGTCTTTGCCGTAGCGCTCGGTGAGCTGCGCCATCGCGTCGAGCACGAACTCGATCGCGAGCAGCTCGCCGCCATGATGTGAGCCATCCAACATGACAGCAGGTCGGTTCATATCGGTGTTGACATTCTTACCCACCACCAGCGCCATGATCGGGCGGTTCTCGCCGCTGCGGCCGATCTCGACGGCCCGGGCGATGTTGGGAAAGCGCTGGGCATAAGCATTCACCAAATCGACGACCATCGCGTCGTCTTTGTAGCTCTCGTCGACGCGAAACCCGGCTGAGGTCTTGGTCGGCGGCTTGCCGAGGCGCGCGCGCAAGATCGCGTCGACGTGACGCCACGGGATCTGCGTCTTGTGCTTGACGATGACGACGCCGCTGCGGCGCACGCGTTCAACGCCCGTCGGATCGATCGCGAGGTACGCGAGGCCGTTCTCTTTCAGCGTCACTTTCTTTTGCAGGTCGGCGGGCAAGCGAACGACGTCGGCCTCGTTGACGACGACGACGCGGTCGACGCCGGCGCCAGCGACGTCACCGTCGTCGCCGAGGTCGTTGGCGTTCTCGCTCGCGACAAGATTGCCCGCCGAGAGAAACGACAGCGCCGAGCCCCTGTCACCCTTGCCGAAGCGGAAGCCGACGTTGCCCCTGGCGAAGCCCTTGTCGAGCACGGCGACGTGGCCGAGGCGCGCAAAAGTGTCGCCGTCGAACACCGTCGCCTGCAGCCACGGACCAGCAGCGACGACGACGACCTCGACGACGTCGCCCGGCTTTGGCGCGGGCTCGAGCTTTGACTCGCTGCCGAGAAAGCGGGCCATGCGGTGCTCCCACCGCACGAGTCGCACTTTGTCTTTTTCGAGGCTGACGCCATAGCCGCCGTCGACCTCTTCGTCTTTGCCGATGACGTTGGCTCTGAAGACGACGGCAGCGTCGAGGCCGTCGCCGACCTTGACGCGGGCTCTGACGACGCCGTTGTCGACGACGTTCTGCAACAAGAACTCGGTCTCGCCCCAGGGCGCGAACGCCTGCAACGAAACACCGCCGTTGACCGCGTAGCTGCCGCGCACCGTCGTCGTCGCAGGCAGCGCCGCCGTCTCTCTGTTGATCAGCACGCTCTCGAGCGCAGGATCGAAGCCGGGGATGCCGGTGCTCGGGTCGGCGGCGAGGGCGATGACGACGAGAAGCGCGAGCATGCTGGCACCGTCGCACACGCTGTTTGCGTCCCTCAACTCGCAGAGCTGCGCCGCCGCGCGCACGCATCAAGAGAGAAGAAAAGAAGACACTCTCCTTCTCCTCCCCTCCTACCCGTAG
>JANNAY010001599.1:0-2157 GCA_031384945.1 Deltaproteobacteria bacterium | reverse complement strand
GATCTACCCAACCCAGTTGTGGATCCAGCGAGGGCTGCTGGTTCCTCCCCACCGAGGCTGGTCTCCAGCACGCGGCACCCCCCTGCCCATGGGCTGAGCATTCGTCACTTCTCTCACCGAAGCGGGCCTCATGAATGTGGCACCCCCTGCCCATGGCCGCGGTCGTGACGTCGTCGATCACCGCAGATCACGGCCGCTATGGGGGCCTGCATCGCGTTGGCGATCAGCTTCGGTGATCGATGCAGGCCCCCAAAGCGGCCGAAGCAAAACGGGGATCGAAGATGCTGCGGCCGCGCCCAGGGGCCCGTGGGCCAGGGACAGGGGTGGCGCGTGCGCGTGGCCCGCCTCGGGAACCAACGCCTGGCAACGACGCTGACGCGATGATGACCACCTCGCGTTCCCCGTAGCGGCCGAGATGCCTGAGCAGAGCGAGAATCGTCGTCGGTGAGGGCATCGGTTTTCACGAGTCCGGCCCAAGCGCGATGCACCCTGATCCCGTTGGGCCATGGCAGCGGGCACACACATCACGTCTCAGCGCATCTGTATTCTGCCCAACAGACTGCAGCACGGAGCGCGCGATGAGCCAGCGGACCACGACCCTCGAACTCTACAAAGAAGAGATGAAGTTCTCGGCGGGTCACTTTACGATTTTTTCGGCGACCGACCGCGAGAACCTGCACGGCCACAACTTCTCGGTCTACGTCTCGCTCGAGGGCGTCGTCGGCGACAACGGCATGCTCGCCGACTACGGCACCTACAAGCGCTGGATCATCGAGCGCTGCAAGCAGTGGAATGAAACCTTCTTTCTGCCCGGCGATTCACCCCATCTCAAAATAGAGAAGTCCGACACGTTGATCACGGCGCTCTTCGCCGACGAGCGCATCCCCTTCTTGCCGCGCGACGTGACCATCTTGCGGGCGAAGAACATCACCCTCGAAGAGCTCTCGCGCTTGTTCGGCGAAGGCCTGTGCGCTGACACCGCCCGCCTCCTCCGCGATCAAATCGTGGCTGTCGTCGTCAAAGTGGCCTCGGGCCCCGGGCAAGAGGCGTCGTGGCGGTGGCAGCGCACCGACGTGCAGGCATGAAGACCGCCGTCGTCACCGGCGCCTCCGCCGGCATCGGCAGCGCCACCGCCGCCGCCTTCAAAGCCGCCGGCTACGTCGTCGTTGGACTGTCGCGCCGCCCTGCCCCGGCCTGCGACGTGTCGGTGCACGTCGACCTGGGTGCCGCCGACTACGAATCCGTCCTGAGAAACGACCTCGTGCCCCGCGTCGCAGAGGGCGTCGTCGTCGTCGTCCACAACGCTGGCTTGTTGATCAAAGACGACGCCCTCGCCGTCGCCGCTGACGACGTGCGCCGCGTCTTCGAGCTCAACGTCGTGGCGCCCACCGTCATCAACCGGCTGCTCGCCCCAAAGATGTTGCCGGGCTCATCGATCCTCTACGTCGGCAGCACGCTGTCTGAGCGCGCTGTGAAAAACACCGCCAGCTACGTCGTCGCCAAGCACGCGCTCGTGGGTCTGATGCGCGCCACCTGCCAGGACGCGGCGCCCCGCGGCATTCACACCGCGTGCGTCTGCCCCGGCTTCGTCGACACCGAGATGCTGCACACCCACGTCGCCGTCGACGACTTCGGTGGCCTCAAAGACCGCAGCGGCCACGCCCGCATGATCGACCCCGCCGAGATCGCGCGGCTGCTGTTGTCGTGCGCCGAGCAACCGGTGGTCGACGGCGCCGTCATCCACGCCAACCTCGGTCAGATCGAGCGCTGACCTCACGCTCGCGGCGGACGCACAACCTCACCCCTCGCTGCGCTCGACCCTCTCCCCGGCCAAAGCGCCGCGGAGAGGGTGCAGACGCTTTTATCGGTGCTCTTCGGTGCTATTCGATGACCGGAAATTTCTTTCGGGCTTCGCTGCCTTTCATACAGTCGAAGTGCCACCACTCGTGCGCGAGCATGCCCCAGCCGGCATCGAGCATCGCCTTGCGCAAGACCTCGCGGTTCGCGACCTGCGCCGCCGTCAGCACGCCAGATTTGAGCAGCTCTTGCTCGTGCCGGGGTTCGGCTTTCTTGCCGAAGAAGTCGTGCGGCGTGCCCATGTCGACCACGGTGTTCGTGGCGGTGTCGTAGAGGCCAAGATCGACCGCACAACCGAGG
>JANNAY010001593.1:0-3794 GCA_031384945.1 Deltaproteobacteria bacterium | reverse complement strand
GCGTCAGGCCGCGGGCCTTGGCAACGTCGTGGGCGAGGTCGCGCAGCCGCCGCGTGTAGGCCTCGCTCATGTCCGGAAAACGGGGACCGAAGCGCCCGTCATTCTTGCCCGTCAGAGGATTGTCACCAGTGAGATTGAGATGATCTTCAATGACCATCAAATCGCCGGCGCGGAAGCCGTCGCCGAGGCCGCCAGCGGCGTTGGTGACGATGAGCTTTCTCACCCCGAGCGCTTGCAGCACGCGGATGGGAAACACCACCGACGACGCCGGATATCCTTCATAGCGATGCACGCGACCTTGCATCAGCAACACAGGCTTGCCCTTGACGGCGCCGCACACCATGCGCCCCTTGTGTCCCTCGACCGACGAGGTCGGAAAGTGCGGGATCGCGCCGTAGTCGACGGCGCTGCCGCCTGAGGCGAGGACCTCGTCGGCGACGGCGCCGAGGCCGCTGCCGAGGACGACGCCGATGTCGGCGACGGGCAGCTGCTTGTGAAAGCGGTCAGCGAGAAAGGCGGCGGCCGCCTGCACCTGCGGAAATCCGAGCTCGGTCATGCAACGAGACTGATCGACCTCGAGGATCGTGTCGAGAAAGCTCTCAGTAGTCGAAGCACACCGGAGACGACGATGGCAGCGGCGCCGGCGCGACGAGGGCGGCGAGGGCGGCGACGAGGGCGTCGGCGTTGGCGTCGTCGGTGACGCGGGCGACGTCTTTGCGCAGGCGCGGCAGCAGGCTGCGCAGGGCGGCGTCGTCGAGGTCGCAGGGGTTGATGGTCCAGCCGCAGGCGCCCTTCAGCACGCTCCACGGCGACATGACGAAGCTCTCGAGCACCTCGTAGACGTCGGCGGTAAAGGCGTTGAGCCCTGTCGGTCGTTGCGCGCCGGTCGTGAGCATCGTGGCCGTCCTTCGCCCCTGTGAGACGAAATCGGCACAACGCTGACCGACCTTGAGGACAGATCTTTAGAGGCTTTCGGACGCGGCTACAGCACCCCTACAGCACCATCGCGGCGATGGCGGCGGTCTGAAACGTCGCGAGCGAGCCGCAGAACATCGCCTTCAAGCCGAGGGCCGCGACGTCTTTGCGGCGGCCCGGCGCCATCGCCGTGATGCCACCAATCTGGATGCCGATCGAGGCGAAGTTCGAGAAGCCGCACAAGGCGTAGGTGGCGATGACGACGCTGATGCCGTGGTGCAGCCCCTCGCCCGCCGGCTTGTGCAAGAGCGCCGCGAGGCCCTGGTAGGCGACGAATTCGTTGACGACCGTCTTGGTGCCGATGAGGCCGCCGACGACGACAGCGTCGTCCCACGGCACCCCGAGCACGAAGGCGAGGGGGGCGCCGACGACGCCGAAGATTTGCTCGAGGGTGATGTGCGGCAGGTGCATGCCCGCGATCTCGATGCTGCCGACGAAGCCCAGCAGTCCGTTCAACATCGCGATCAACGCGGTGAAGGCGATCAGCATGGCGCCGACGTTCATGGCGAGCGTGAGTCCTTCTGACGTGCCGCGCGAGACGGCGTCGAGGATGTTGGCGTCGACCTTCGGCAGATCGACGGGCTTGCCGCCCATGGTCTCGGGCGTCTCGGTCTCGGGCAGCATGATCTTCGCCATCACCAACGACGCCGGCGCGCCCATCACGCTCGCCGCCAACAGGTGGCCGGCGATGTCGTCGAAGTGCACGCGCAACATGCCGACGTAGGCGGCCATGACGCCGCCAGCGACGGTGGCGAAGCCGGCGACCATCACCGCCATCAGCTCGCTGCGCGTCATCTTGTCGAGGTACGGCTTCACCAACAGCGGCGCTTCGGTTTGTCCGAGAAAGATGTTCGACGCGACCGAGGTGGTCTCTGCGCCCGACGTGCCCATGGTGCGCGCCATGACCACGGCGATGGCCTTCACCACCACCTGCATGGCTCCAAGGTGATACAAGAACGCCATGATTGCCGAGAAGAAAATGATGGTGGGAAGCACGTTGAAGGCGATGAACGCCCCGGTGGTGGCCCAGTACTTCGGCTCGAGCACGATCGACGACGCGCCGCCGTTGCCGAGGGTGTCACCGACGGGAACGCTCATGTCGACGAGGGCGCCGAACAAGAAGCGCGCGCCGAGGGTCGAGTAGCCGAGCAGGCTGTTGATGGCATCGTTGGCGACGCCGAAGATGCTGCGACCAATTGACGTTTTGAGAACCAGCAGCGCGAAGACCAATTGCAGCCCGCTGCCGACGGCGACCAACCGCCACGGCACGCGTTTGCGGTTCTCAGAGAACGCGAACGCGATGCCGATCATGGCGATGGCCCCGAGCAAGCAACGCAGCCGCCCGCCCACCGTCTGGTCCATCTCGCCCGCGCCCAGCTTCAGCTTCTGGTAGGGCACCGCCTCTGCTGTCGTCGTCGTCGTCGTCGTTGTCGTCGCAGTCAGGGGCGGCGTCGTCGGCGACTCGGGCTCCGGTCCGCTCGTGAGCGCGGTGCCAGCGTCGGGGGCTGGTTCGTCGGCGCGGGCGACGCCGACGGCGACGACGCAGGCGCAGAAGCACAAGACGAAGACGCCGGCGTGGCGCGAGATGCGCTTCAAGAGCTTCATGACGCGATCCGTTCGCCGAACAGGGCGGGCACCGCGAAGGGCGCGCCGGAGGTGTCGACGACGTACGCCTTCAAGAGGCGCGCCTTGGCATCGTCGAGGCCTTTGTCGGCGTGGTGGACGGTGGCGATGGGCTGCCCTTTGTCGACGAGGTCGCCGAGGCGGACGTGCAGCTCGAGGCCGACGCGGGGGTCGACCTTGTCTTCGGCGCGGGCGCGGCCGCCGCCCAAGACCATCGAGGCGATGCCGACGGCTTCGGAGTCGATGGCAACGACGCGGCCTTTGACGCCGGCGGTGACGACGTCTTTTTTCGGCGCAGGCAACAACCGCGAGCGGTCGTCGAGCACACGACGGTCGCCGCGCTGGGCCTCGATGATCTTGCCGAAGCGTTCGCGGGCGCTGCCGTCGTTGAGCGACTTCAAGATGCGCGCGCGGCCGTCAGCGACGTCGCTGGCGACCTTGCCGAGCACCAACATCTCGGCGCCCAATTCGACGGTGAGGTCGATGGTGTCTTGTGGTCCTTTGCCTTCGAGCACGTCGAGGCTCTCTTGCACCTCGAGGGCGTTGCCGACCATGACGCCGATCGGCTGCTCCATCGACGTCAAGCGCGCGACGACGTGCTTGCCCATGCCTTTGCCGAGCGCGACCATCGCTTTGGCCAACGTCTTGGCGTCTTCGACCTTCTTCATGAAGGCGCCGGAGCCGAACTTGACGTCGAGAACGAGGCCGTCGATGCCTTCGGCGAGCTTCTTCGACATGATCGAGCTGGCGATGAGCGGGATGCAGTCGACGGTCGCTGTGACGTCGCGCAGCGCGTAGAGCTTCTTGTCGGCGGGGGCGACCTCTTTGGTCTGGCCGATCAAGCAACAGCCATTTTCTTTCACCAGCCGTCGGTAGTCGTCGAGCGTGAGATCGACCCGGAAGCCAGGGATGCTCTCGAGCTTGTCGAGGGTGCCGCCGGTGTGTCCGAGCCCGCGCCCGCTGATCATCGGCACCGGCACGCCGCAGACGGTGATGGTGGGGGTGAGGGGTAGTGAAATTTTATCGCCGACGCCGCCCGTCGAGTGCTTGTCGACCTTCACGCCCGGCACGTCGCTGAGGTCGACGACGATGCCGCTGTTCAGCATCACGTTGGTGAGCGCCACCACCTCGCTGTCGTTCATGCCGCGGAAGAACACCGCCATCAAAAACGCAGTGAGTTGGTAGTCGCTGACCGC
>JANNAY010001559.1:0-3233 GCA_031384945.1 Deltaproteobacteria bacterium | reverse complement strand
ATGCGCAGGTCGAGGATGCAGACGTCGACGGGGCCGGCGGCGCTGATGCCGGTTTTGAGGGGTTCGATGGCGGCTTCGCCGCCAGCGACGTCGACGACGTCGACGCCCTTTCGTTGCAGCGCCTTGGTCAAGGCGAGGCGGAGGGACGGGTCGTCGTCGACGAGGAGAGCGCGCGTCATGCCGTCAGGCTAACAGCAGCGCCGTGCGGCAAACCGCCTGCGGCAAACGGCCTGCGGCAAAAACCTGCGCCCCCAGCACGACGGCGAAAACGACGACGGGAGCCGCAGCCCCCGTCGTCGTTGCAGAGACATCGTTGTCGACGGTGCTCAGTTCTTGGGAGCTCCGCCGCAGCTGCCTTCGCCGCAGCTGCCTTCGCCGGCCTTCTTCTCGCCGTCAGCTGCCTTCTTTTCGCCGCCGCACGAGCCCTCTTTGCCCTTCTCGCCGCCGCAGCTGCCTTCGCCGGCTTTGGTGGCAGCGGCGTCGGCCTTGGCAGGCGTCGAGGCGCAGCCGGTCATGGGAAGGGCAGCGGCGAGGAGAGCGGCGCCAGCGACAATCAGCATCGGGTTCTTCATCAGGAGTGCTCCAGTTGCGGTGTTGGCCTGCATACGGGCGAGCGGGGCAGGCCGTTGCGCGACAGCGCGGGCGAAGCAGAAAACCGAGAAGATCCAAGCGCCTACGTCGATGCCGATGCCGATGCCGATGCCGGCGGCTCCTACTTCTTCTTCTTCTCCCGCGGCGGCGTCCCCTTCTTCGTCTCTTTCTTCGTCTCCTTCTTGGTCTCTGGCTTCGCCTCGGGCGCTTCGACCTTCGGCTCTTTCGGCGCGGTGATGCCGACGCTCTTGAGGTAGCCGTCGCGGGCGGCCTTCTGCTGCTCTTTCGTCAACGGCTTCGTCGGCGCCGCCGGCTTCGACGGCTTCATGCCGAAGAGCTCGGCGACGGCGCTCGCCAAACGCATCGCCTGGTAGTGGTCTTCGATGTTCTGGGCGATGGCCTTTGAGTTCAGCAGCCGGCCCTTGGTGAAGGGCAGGTCGTCGTCGTCGTAGGGCTGAATCTCGATGCTGGCGTCTTTGAAGATGATGAGGTTGATGAGCGCCTTCACCGTGTTGTTCTGGCGGTCGACGATGCGCACCGGCACGCGCGAGAGCTTGATCGGAAAGAGCTTCGGCCGGTAGGTCACGCCGATCATGCAGCGCACGTCGAGGCGGCCCAGCGCGAGGGTCACGCCCCGGGGCTCTTCGAGCTTCATCTGCATCACCTCAGCGGGCGCGGCGAAGTCGATCAGGCCGATGCGCTTCTTCGGCACATAGACCTGCGTTGCGCGGCCGAGGTAGTCGCTCATCGACGGACGCGTCTCGAAGTGCGCAAACACCGTCGGCACGATCGGCATCCACGACGAGATCGGACGCTCGGTGCGCGGCTTCACCTCGACGCCCTTGTCGTCGGCCTCGCACAGCCACACCGACTCGGGGTTGCCCTGCTTCTCACCCGACTCAGGCGCGCCGCCCTTCGCCGCCGCCTCACGGGCTTTGCGCCGGGCATCGCGCCGGGCATCGCGCTCGGCGCGGCGCTTGTCGCGCTCGGCGAGATATTCAGCGCGGGCCTTTTCGCGCTCGGCGATGCGCTGGGCGAGGTCACCGTTCAAGTCGGGCGGCGCCACCGTCGGCACATCGGGCGGCGCAGGCTCGTCGGGCTCATCGGGCTCATCGGGCTCGTCAGGTGGCGGATCCGCCGGCTCTTCTTTTGGCGGCTCTTTCGCCGGCGGCGTCTCTTTCGTCGGCGCTGCTTCGTCGGGGTCGTCGGGGGCTTCGATGTCTTCGTCGTCGGGGCTGTCGACCAGCTCTTCGGCGGGGGGCAGCGGCATGCTCTCGATGGCGATGGTGACCGGCAGCTGGCTCACCGACGGCTGCGACCAGAAGACACCGCCGAACGGGATGATGCCGTGCACCACCACGCTCAGCACGAGGCCGAACGACAGCAGGCCGACGCCAGCGCGGGCGGAATCGGGATCCCACGGCCGCGGCTTCTTCTTCTTCTTCGTCTTCTCGCTCACGTGGGCTCGCACTCTAGCCAAGACGGAACGTGGCATTGCGGGATTCGATCCCCCGTTCGTACACCGGGCCATGCGCTTCGTCGTCGACGCCTCCCAACGCGCCCGCGTGCTCGTCTCTGGACCTGACGCGCCGGCGTTTTTGCACCGCCTCTCGACCCAACATGTGAGCGATCTCAAGGTCGGTGACGCGCGTCTCAACGCCTTCACCACCGACAAAGGCCGCCTCAAAGACCTCGTTCACCACGTCGTCCTCGAGCGGGGTGTCGTGCTCATCGGCCACCAGACGACGCCGGCTGACCTCGTCGCGTGGCTGGATCGCTACCTCTTCTCTGAGAAGGTCGAGCTGCACGCCGCGGTCAGCGAGGTGGGCTGTCAAATCGTCGACGCTGCAACCGCCGATGACCTCGTGCCCGGCGCCGGCAGCCTCGCGCCCTGGCAGTTCAAGCAAGATCCCGGCGCCGTCGTTGTGCGCACCTTCGACCGCGTCGACCGTGCGGGCACGGCGTCGGCAGCGTTCCTCGTCCTCGGCGCGAACCTGCCCGTCACGCTTGGCGCCGACGACGACCTCGCGATGTCGATCGCCTCCGGCATCCCCGGCGTGGAGATCGGCGAGGCGCACACGCCCCTCGACCTCGACCTGCACGACGCCATCTCGTGGAACAAGGGCTGCTACATCGGCCAAGAGGTCATCGCGCGGCTCGACACCTACGGAAAGCAGCGCAAGCACCTCGCGTCTCTGCTCACGACCAAAGACGTCGTCGTCGGCGCGCCCGTGAGCGGCGGCCTGAGCGGCGCGGTGACCTCGGTCGCAGCACCCTGGGGACCGGGGCTGCCCAACGCCCTCGCCCTCGTCAAAGGCGTCGTCGAAGGCGCCGTCGACGTCGACGCCGGCACCCTGCTGCCGCGACGCGGCGCGCAACGGCCGCACGACTGAGGCGGAATCTGTGTCGGGGTGTGTCTGTTCTTCCACGCGACAGGGCAGGTCGCTTGCAGACCCGCCAAGCGCTGGAGAAGCTGATGGGCGTGCCGCGACACCTTGAGAGCCTGAGCTGTGTCGACGCATCGTTCCGCCTGGGACTGATGGCCGACGGCGAGCTGCGCGACGAGTCTGAGCTGTCAGAGCTGCGCGGCCACGTCGCCGTCTGCGCGGCCTGCCAGCGCGATTGGAACGCGCTCATCGATG
>JANNAY010001554.1:0-2567 GCA_031384945.1 Deltaproteobacteria bacterium | reverse complement strand
CAAGGTCTTGATCGACGACGTCGACGACGAGGGCAAGCAGCTGATGCCCAAGATGCGCGCCGAGTCGGTCACGTCGCTCGCCGACGCGCAGATCCAGCGCACGCGCTTTCTCGACGTCGTCATCGATGTGCCACCGAAGGTCGGCAAGAAGGCCGAGCCGTCGCTGTCGCCGCGCCCCGAAGACGACGTCGTCGACGAAGCGGCCATCGCTGCGGTGCTCGAGCGCGTCTCGGTGGCGCTGCAAGCCCACAAGGGCGCTGTGCCGGCGCGGTTCAAGCTCGAGATGCCCGCGGGCTACGTCGTCGTCATGCAGTCCGGCGACACCTGCCGGGTCACGCCATCTGAAGACCTCGTCACCGCGCTGCAGCGCGTGAAGGGCGTGCTCTCGGTGGTGCGCTCCTGATCGCCGTCCTCGTCGCCGTCGGCGCCATCGCCAGCGCCGGCGTCGCCTTGCACGTCGACGACCCCGTCGTCAGGGGCGGCCTCGTCCTCGACCTCATCGACGCCGGCTTCTCCGTCGGCGGCGTCGACACCGAGTATGACGTCGTCGTCGCGGTGGTCGTCGCCGCCAACGACGAACGCAGCTTCTCCGTCTCGTGCGCCGGCTCCGGCGTCCGCGCCGCCGTCGTCGACGATGGACCCCCAGCGCTGATGGAGCTCGAGCTGCACCACCGTGTGCGCGCGCTGCTGCGCGAGACGCCGCCGAAAGATTTCGCGGGCCCGCGCCGGCCGCCCGCGCCGACGCTGCGCCCCGTCCTCGTCGACCGCGCGACCACCCAGCAGGGCCGCGAGGCGCGCTTCGTCGAACGCACAGCCGCCGCCCTCGCCGACCGCACCGCCCTCGCCGACGCGAGCGACGACAGCGTCTGCGTCGATGCCGACGACGACTTCGTCCGCGTCTTTTTCGGCGCCTGCGACGCGCTCGGCGCAGCCACGACAGACAACGCCGTCTACGTCGTCGACCGCGCCAGCGCCGTCAGCGACGTCGGCGCCTTTGTCGACGCCGTCGTCGCGCTGCGCCCCCTGCCCGTCGTCGAAGCACCACCGGAGCCCGCACCACCAGCGCCCGCGCCGCCCGCGCCGCCCGCGCCGACCGTCGTTGCACCCGTCCCGGCCGATCCACCCTGGTTGTCGATCGGGCTGTCGGCCGGCGCGCTCGCCCGCCCCTTCGCCGTCGACCCCGTCGTCGCCGTCGACGTCTACGTCCCCGTCGTCGACGTGTTTGCGGGCGGCACCGGCGGCGCCATCGCCATCGTCGACGTCACCGGCGCCGTCGACCCCGTCGCCATCGTCGAAGGCGTCGTCGCCATCGGCGCCGGCGTCAGCGTCGACGTCGCCGACGGCGTACGCGTGGGCGCAGGCGTTGGCGTCGGCGCCTGGCTGCACGGCTGGAGCTACGACGACACCGACGCCGGACTCGCCTTCGACCCCGCCGTCGTCGTCCCCGGCCGCCTCGAGGTCGAGGTCGTCGACGGACTGCAGCTGCAGCTCGGCATCAGCGCGGGGGCCAGCAGCCGCACCCGCCTGCACACCATCGGCAGCGAGACCGCGTGGGAGCGGGGACCGCTTTTCCTTGCAGCCACGGTGGGTTGCACGCTCGATCTGCTGTGAATGGCGAGAACGCGCTGCGGGACCCTTGAACAGGTGAGCAGGTACTGAAAGAGTGTTCCCATGCTGGCGCACCTGATCGTCAAGAACATCGCTCTCATCGACCACGTCGAGCTCGCGCTCCAACCGGGGCTGACGGTGCTCACCGGCGAGACCGGCGCCGGCAAATCGATCCTCGTCGAGGCGCTGCTGCTGCTGCTCGGCCAGCGTGCGTCGGCCGACGTCGTGCGCCAGGGCGCGCCCGAGGGCATCGTCGAGGCGCAGTTTCACCTCGTGGGCGAGCCAGCCCGCGAGGTCGGCGCGCTGCTCGACGCCAACGACCTGCCGCCCCTCGAAGACGGCACCCTCGTTTTGCGCCGCGTGCTCTCGCGCGAAGGTCGCCACAAGCAGCAGGTCAACGGCGCCCTCTGCACCGTCGCCCAGCTCAAGCAGGTGGCCGAGCCCCTCGTCGACTTCACGGGGCAGCACGCGCACCAACAGCTGCTGCGCCCCGCCGCCGCGCTGCCGATGCTCGACGGCTACGCCGCCTGCTTCGACAAAGCCGTCGACGTCGACGTGCGAGCGATGGCGACGCTGCACGCGGCGGCGCAGGCGACGTCGTCAGAGCTGCTGACGCTGCGGGCGAAAGAGGCCGAGAAAGAGCGCCGCCTCGACGTGCTCCGGTTTTACCTCGACGAGATCGAGAGCCTCGACCCGCAGAGCGGCGAAGACCAGAGCCTCGAGGTCGAGCGCAAGCGTCTCGCCAACGGCAGCAAGCTGCGCGACGCGGTCACCGAGGTCACGACGCTGCTCACCGACGGCGAAGACGACGTGCTGACGAAGGCGCAGCAAGCGCAGCAGGCGTTGAAGCGCGCGGCGCAGTTCGACCCCGAGCTCTCGCCGATGGCCCGCTCGCTCGACGAAGCCGTCGCCCTGCTCGACGACGTGGCCCGCTCGCTGGCCCGCCGCGCCGACGTCGA
>JANNAY010001532.1:0-1505 GCA_031384945.1 Deltaproteobacteria bacterium | reverse complement strand
GGGCGACGAGGTCGGCGTCGACGACGGCGACGCCGGCCTTTGTCAGCAGCTTGCCCGCCGTCGATTTGCCAGAGGCGATGCCGCCCGTCAGCCCGATGAGCTTCATGGTCACGCCGTCACCGCCGGTGGTTGTGCCAACTGCAGGGCGCGGGCGCGGCGGGCCGCGATCCACTGTTTGACCTCGTCGGCGCTGCGGCTGTTCAAGACGTCTTCGGCGGTGAGGCCGGCGCGGCGGGCGACGGCGATGCCGTGGTCGAGGTAGGCGAATTCGCTGGCGTCGTGGGCGTCGGCGGCGATGGAGACCATCACGCCGCACTCTTTGGCCTCGCGCAGCTGAGCCGCGTTGAGGTCGAGGCGCCGCGGGTTGGCGTTGAGCTCGACGGCACATCCGCTCAACGCGCACGCTTGTAGAAGCGCCGAAACGTCGAAGTCAGCGGGCGCGCGCGACAGCAGCAGGCGGCCGGTGGGGTGTTCGACGACGTCGACGGCGGCGTGGTGGGCGGCGCGCACCAGGCGCTCGGTCAAGGTCGCGCCCTTCAGGCCGTAGCGCTGGTGCATCGAGGCGACGACGACGTCGAGGGCCATCAAGACATCGTCAGGATAGTCGAGGGCGCCGTCTTTCAAGATGTCGCTCTCGACGCCGCAGAAGGCGTAGGCGGCGGCGCCGGACTTGTTGCAGGCCTCGACCTCGACGCGCTGGTCGCGCAAGCGCTTGGCGTCGAGCCCGTGGGCGTAGTTGGCGCTCTCGCTGTGGTCGGTGATGCCGAGCCACGCGAGCCCGTGCGCCTTGGCCGCCTGGCACATCTGCGCGACCGAGCCGGTGCCGTCTGAGGCCGTGGTGTGGTTGTGCAGCGCGCCCCGCAGGTCTTTGCGCTCGATCAGCCTGGGGCGGGCTTTGCCGCGTTCGACGTAGACGACGACGCTGTCTGCGGGCGGGTCGCGGGCTTCGGCGTCGATGAAGGCGAGGCCGACAGCGGCGTAGACGTCGTCTTCGGTCTTGCCTTTGACGTCTTCGAGGGGCGTCTTGCTCCGGGCGCGCAGGTCTTCGACGTGCGCTTCAGGGCCTGTCGCCAAGATCAGGTTCACGCCGAACAGTTCGGCAGGAACAGAAGTGACGAAACGGACAACGGGTGGCACGGCTGCCGGAAGGGGGCCAGTGGTGACGACGACGATGTCTTTGATGAGCTCGCAGCCGCGGCGGACGTCGCCGCACAAGACGGCCTGGTGACCGGCCCGCTGCAACGTTTCGATGAATGGCGAAACGAGGTCTTCGGCGTGGTCGCGGCGGCACAGTCCTGACTCGCTCTGCGCGGCGTGCAGCTGCTCGAGCAGCGACTTCTGGGTCTTGTCGCCGAAGCCCTCGAGCGTCGTCAGCCGGTTCTCTTTGCAGGCGTACTCGAGCTCGCCGAGCGACTCGACGCCCAGGTCTTTCCACAGCTTCAGCACCTTCTTCGGGCCCAGGCCCTTCAAGCGGCGCAGCTCGAACAGCCCCGGCGGCAGCTGCC
>JANNAY010001508.1:0-7859 GCA_031384945.1 Deltaproteobacteria bacterium | reverse complement strand
GTACGTACACGACACATCGGCCGACGTCGGCGCGCGCGCCACCGACGCCACCTCCGCCTGCGCCGACGCCGTCGCGCTGGCCGCCGCGGCGCTGTCGCCCTCCGTCGTCGGCTGCGGCGGCGTCGGCGTCGTCGCCATCGTCGCCGGCGTCGTCGTCGATCTTTGGGGACAGCAGATCGTCAACGACACATCGGCCGACCTCGGCGTGCGCGCCAGCGACGCCACCCGCGCCTACGACGACGCTGACCGGCTGGGCGCCGCAGCCCTCGCCCTCTACGTCGTCGGTGGCGTCGCCGTCGTCGTCGGTGGCGTCGTCGCCGGCCTCGGCGTCGCCCAGGCTTCGGAGTGATCATGAGACCCGCTCTTGTCTTGCTCGCGCTCGCGGCTGCTTGTGAGGCGCCGACGACGACGACGACGCAGCCGCTGACGACGGATCGTCCGATGACGACTGCGCCGACGATGACGACGACGCCGACAACGACGGCGCCGACGCCGACCACGACGACGACGTGGTCAAAGGCGACGGCCGCGCGGGCGTTTGCGTTTCTCGAGCCAGCGATGGGGTCGTGCTTCGCCATCGCACCTGAAGACCACGGCACGCTGACCGTCATCGTCGAGCTCGGCGAGGGCGGCGTCGTGCGCAAGGTCGACTTCGCGCCGTCGTCGACGTTGGCCAACACCGGCGTGCGCGCCTGCATCGCCACCGCGGTCTCGCGCAGCACCGACTTCGGCGATCCCGGCGCGGGCGGCGCGCTGGTGTCGACGACGCTGTCGCGGTGACGACGTGAAAGACGCCGACGTCGCCGCCGCCCTCTGCGCCACCGTCGTCGACGAAGACGTCGCAGAAGCCGGCGTCCGCGCCTTGCGCTGGTGCCTCGCGGTCTGGGCCGCCGGCGTCGACGAAGTGCCCGTCTGGTTGGTGCACGACTTCGGCTTCGTGCTCTTGCGCGGACGCGCCGTCAGGTTCTGCGCCTCGCGCGACCGCGATTTCTCCGCCCACGTCGATGTCAATGTCGACGAGGCCACAGCCTTTCGCGCCGCCCGCCTCGGCTTCGAAGACCGCGTCGTCGCCGCCTGGCTGAACGATCCGGCCATCCTCGCCGCCCACGTCGTCATCGCCGGGCTGCCCGCCGACGCGCAAGAGCGCGCGATTCCCCACGCCGTCGCCGCGGCGTTTGCGCGCGGGCTGCCCACCGGATCGTTCTCCGCGCAGAACGTCGGCGCGCTGCGCACGCTGTTGCAGACCGTCGACGGCGACGAAGGCTTCGACAACGAAGCCGACGTCGTCAGCCGCGCCGGCCCCGTCGACGGCGTCTGCGCCGAGCTCGACGCGGCGCGGGCGCTGTTGGCCGGCCGCCCGCTGCTCAAAGAAGAAGACCTGTGGGAGCTCGCCCATCTCGACGACGTGCCCTCAGAGGCGGCGCGGCTCGCGCTGCGCACGGTGCACCGGATCATGGCGCGCATCGGTCCGCCGTCGTCGACGACGCTGTCGAAGCTGGCGCGGCGGTCGCGCGACGTGCCCGTCGACGACGACGACACCAGCGCGTTTCCCGCCGGCGGCTTTGACGCGATGTCAACGAAGGGCACCTTCGAGAACCTCGTGCGCAGCGAGGTCGGCTACGTCGGCGAAGGCCGCGCCGTCGACGACAACGGCAAGCCCTACGGCCCCGACTTGTTCGACGTCCGCTTCGTCGAGGGCGAGCTGCTCTACTACACGCGCGACGAGAGCCCGCTGCTCGAGCAGCGGCGCGCCCTCGTCTTCGTCGTCAACGACGTCGAGCGCTTGCGCCACAAGGTGAAAGAGCTGCCCACGCAGACCCTCGTCTTGGCCCTCGCCTGCTGCCTGCGCGCCCACGCCGATCTCGCGCTCGGCCTCGGCGCGATGGCCGTGCACTCGACCTTCGCCATCGACGGCGGCGACCGCGCCGTCGTCGACGAAGAAAAAGGACTGCTCGAGACCTCGCTGATGGCCGACCTCGCCCACCGCCGCGTCGCCGTCGTCGACGGCAAAGACGCCCCTGCCCGCGGCCGGGTTGTGTTCTCGCCAAAGGCGTCACCGAAAGAGATGCGCACGAGCAAAGACAAGCCGGCGAAGCTGTGGGTCCGCGTCGGCGCCGCCGTCTGGGTCGTCGACGACGGCGACGCCCTCTCTCACGTCGACGCCGCCGACCTCACAGCCTTGCGCGGCCTCGTCGATCGCATCTTGCTCGCGAGCTAGCCGGGGTTGAAGCCGGCCCGTCGCACGACCCGCTGAGCCGCTGTCGCCGACCCGTGCGCGCGGCGACGCTCGCCGACATGGGGTTCCGTTCCATTTGCTTCTCCGCCGTCCTCGGCGCGTTCTTCGTCGTCAGCTGCGCCGATCCGCCGCGCGAAGAAGAGCCCGAGCCGCCGACCTGCGAAGAGGCCGTCCTCGCCGGCGACGTCGCGATGGGCGAGATTGGGAATGCGCCTGCGTTGCTTCGAATTCCACGAGACCGAAAGCGCAGCCTGCGTCGACGGCAGCTGCGCCTTCGTGCCCAACGAATGACGGTCAGCCGACGGGCTTGTTCGACAACAGCAACGTCGACAGCATCAAGTTGCCGTGGTCGATGCGGCCGCGGCGCAGGCGCCCTTGTTCGCCAAACGTGAAGGGCATCAAGAACGGCACGTTGGGCAAGGCCGCGCGCAGCTGCTGCGTCATCGGCTCGACCTGCGGGCCCAGCGCGAGCGAGCATCCGGCGCAGTAGATGACGAAGCCGGCGACGATGTCAGCCGACGTCAAACCTGCCTGCTGCAAGGCGAAACGGTTCACCAAACCGCCGCGGCGCACCAGCGACGACAACGACGCCTCCATCATCAAGATGCGGTCGCCGGTGGTGGTGGTGGCGAAGCAGTTGATGCTGCCATCGGCGTTCACGCGCTCGGGATGCACCAACACGTGGACGTCGAGTCCGCCGCCAGCACCATGGGCGACGCCGAGGGGCGTGAGCGTGGTGTCGGGCAAGACGCTCACGCCGCGCGGGAGCGTCTTGTTCATCCAGCGCTCGTAGACCTCGACGGCGGGCGTGTTGTCGATCGAGATGAGGCGGCGGCCGTCGGCGGCGGTGACGACGCCTTCGTGCTCGGTGGCGAGGTAGCCGCCCTGGTAGCTGACGCCGATCTTCCACGGCCAGTCGCAGATGAGCAGCGATGCCCCGGCTTTGAGGGCGCCGTCAGGACCCGCGATCATCCAGTGGCCGGTGAGGTCGTTGTCGGCGCCGGTGCCGCCGATGACGACGCACGCGTCGCCGATGACTTTGCCGAGGCCGACGAGCACGCCTTCTTCGAGTCCGGGGGTGGCGTGCACGACGACGAAGCGCGCCTCTGCCGGCGCCATGTTGGCGCGGCGCAGGGCGAGCCGCGCGAGGCGCTCGCCGAGCACCTCAGACGACGGATCGGCGCCGCTGGCGGCGCCGGCGCGAAAGCCGGCGCCGTCGACGAAGAGGGCTGCGGCGCCGCCGACGGCCTTGTCGCTGGCGACGTGCTGGCACGAGGTGGTGGCGACGAAGATCGTCTTGGGACAGCGCCGCTGCAGCTCAGCCAGCGCGGCGCGCAGGCTCACGTCGACGGTGCAGGCGAACAAGCAGAAGCCGCCGTCGACGTTGACGCCGCGGCACAGCTCATCGGCGAGCTGCACGGCATCGGTGGCGTTGGAGGACGTCGAGAACGATCGCGGGGCCATGGTCGAATCGTCGTCGGGGTCGCCACTTGCCCGCAAGGAGCGAGCGTTCGTCTGACCTGTGAGCGCGTTCAGCCGCCGTTCATCGGCCGTTCAGGCGCGGGCGCGCTGGGCGAACCACGCATCGGGACGGCGGGTGCGGATGATGCGACGGCTGACGCGCCGCCACGCATCGCTCTCGGGGTCGAGCGTGCTCAACAGGCGCGCCTTTGTGCGCTCACAGTCAGCGCGCAGCTCAAAAGACAGCGAGATGGCGCGGGCGCGGCCGGCGTGGGCGACGAAGTGGGCTTCGCAGGCAGCGTCTTCGGCGGCGGACCGCAGCCGCAGCGTCGCTTCGGTGTCGCGCACGACATCGGCGAGCAGCGTGCGCTGCGCGTCGCTCAGGCGGCGCAGGCGAAAGCGCGTCGACGCCTCGAGCGCCAACGACGCCGCGGTCGAAAACCCGATCGCCTCTTCGAAGGGCAACCGCGCCTCGATCTCGAGGTTCAAGCGGTGCGAGCAGCGGCGCAGCTGGGCAGTGGCGCGGTTGCGTTCGACGACGACGGCGCGGGCAGCGACGTCTTTGTCGTCGGCTTCGCGCAGCAAACACACAAGGCGCGCCGCGCTCGATCGCAGGTGGTTGGCGTCGCCACCGATGCCGGCGTCGTCAGCCTCGTCGGCGAGAAAGACGGCGTTGTCGACGACGACGGCGCAGCGCTCACCGTGGCTGTTGCTGCTCCAAGGACGGCTCATGTTCGTTTCCTCCCACCAAGACTGTGAGAGAAATTTCGCTGTGACGCGCGCAAGGTTGCGGAATTCGCCGTCGACAAATGCGTTCCGCAGATCGTTCCAAGTGGAACGCGCCGCCGCTCAGCCGTTGCCCGAGCAGCGCAGCGGCAGGCGCGTGACGGCGCGTCCGACGATGTGCACGACGCTGCCGCCGTTGGCGCCCTGCTCGACGTGGCGCAGGTGCAGAAACACGCCGGGCACGCCCTTCAAGCGAAACATCTGGTTGGCGGCGTCGACGCGTTGGCCACCCACCGTTGAGCGCGGGTCGCAGACGTCGTCGGCGACGGTGACGACGGCGTCGCCGAAGTCGACGAAGACGCCGCCGCAGGCGCCGGGGCCGTAGCCGTCTTCGTTGTCGACGTTCAAGGCGACGTCGACGCGGGCGGCGACGACGCGGTCGACGTGGCCGTCGCCGTCGACGTCGACGCGGACGACTTCGACGGGGGCGTCTTTGTCGACGAGCTTGCCTTCGCGTTTTTCGAGCGCGCCGCGCCAGCGCTGCACCACCGCGTCGATGGCCGGCGACGACACCGGCACCGGCGGCGACACGCAGACGAAGTCGACGCGCTCGACGTCGCTGACGGCGCCGCCGAAGACGACGCCGCAGTTCTCGAAGTCGGGGGCGCAGCCGGGTCCGTGCTGCTCGATCGCCCGCTGCCCGGCCAGCTCGGGCGCGTGGGGAAAGTAGGGCAGCGAGAGGCCGAACGCGCCGGGCACAGCAGCAGCGGGCGTCACAGCAGCAGCCGGCGCAGGAACCGGCGCGGGCTTCTTGCAGCCGGCGCCGACGACGACGAAGAAGAACGCGACGGCGGAGAACGAGGCAGAGGCGCGCATGCGTCGACGTTAGCCAAACACCTCTTTGGCGCGCAGGGCGAGCCCCTGGGCGACCGAGACGAGCTCTTCGCCGCCTTCGAGGGCGCCGGCGCCGAAGCGCTTGGCAAAGGCGCCGCGCACGGCGGGCACCAGCGACGTGCCGCCGGTCATAAACACGCGCTGCACCTTCGGGCGTCCGGCGCGGTCGAGCACGGCGTCGACGGCGGCGTCGACGCGGGCGACGTCGTCTTTGATCCAGCCGTCGAATTCGGCCCTGGCGATGGGCACCTCGAGCTCGATCTCGGGAAAGCGCAGCACCGTCGACGTCTTCTTCGACAGCTCGACCTTCGCTTGCTCGACCGCGCGAAACAGCAGGTAACTGAGGTCGTCGTCGATGACCTCGCGCAGCGACTTGATGGCCTGCGGATCGTCGGCGCTGTTCTCCATCTCGTCGAACAGCGCCGCGGTCTTCTTCGACTTCAAGAACGACAGCGCGTGCCAGCGCGAGAGCGAACGAAAGATCCACAGCGGCACGTCGGCCTTGCCGCCCATCACGCGGTACTGCGTGCCGAGGCCGAGCCGTGGGGCGACGGCGTGGTGGATGATGCGGCGGTCGAGGGTGTCGCCGGCGACGTCGAGGCCGCCGGTGGCGATGACCTTGCGGCGTCCGTTCTGCGTCGTCTGCTTCGCCGCGTTCGGACCGACCTCGACGAGACACAAGTCGGTGGTGCCGCCGCCGAAGTCGGCGATGAGCACCAGCTCGTCTTTCGTGAGGCGCTGCTCGTAGCGCGTGGCGGCGGCGACGGGCTCGAGCTCGAAGACGACGTCGTCGAAGCCGGCGGCGGCCAGGGCTTTGCGCAAGCGGTCTTCGGCAAAGGCGTCGGTGTCGTCGCCATCGTCGTCGTCTTTGTCGCCCCTGACGAAGTGCACCGGACGCCCAGCGACGACGCGGCCGCCGAGCTCGCCGAAGGTCTTTTGCGCTTCGGCGCGCAGGCCGCGCACGAGGATGGCGATCATGTCTTCGAGCGAGAACTTGGCGTTGAAGATCTGCGTCGACGAAAACGTGCGCGACGCCAGATGCGACTTCACCGACTGCACGAAGCGGCCGGCGCCGGCAGCCTCGATGTAGTCGTGGATGGCCTGCAGCCCCGTCGACGCCTTCGGCTTGCGATCGGGCCCGCGCTCATCGGGATCGAACCACAGCACCGAGCGGTACGTGTCGATCGTCGCCGGCGCCGGCACGCGCTTCGACACGGGCGGCGTGAAGCGAGCGAGCGAGACGGCGCCAGCGTCGTCGACGCGGGCGAGGGCGCTGTTGGTGGTGCCGAAGTCCAGACCGAGAAACATGGGGGGCGTCTAGCGCAACACGCGCCCGCGGCGATCCCTGAGTGCGGCCTCTTCGGGTCGCCTCGGCGAGATCACGCCTTCGTGCGATTCATGCGCGCGGCCAACGAGATCGGAACCGCGCGCGGCGCCAGGCTGCCCACGTGCGCACCGATCCAGTTCATCAGGCCGTGCACCGAGACGCCGGCGCCGCGCATCATCGCGGCGTAGGCGTGGTCAGCGACGTCGTCGACACCTGCGACGGCGGCGCCGGCTTTGAACAGGCCCGATTTGTCGGCGCCGGCAGCGGACGCGAAGTTGGTCGCCGTGGCACCGGGGCAATGACACGTCACGCTCACGCCATGGGGACGCAGCTCGACGTCGAGCCCTTCAGAGAACGCGACGACGAAGTTCTTGGTCGCGTAGTAGGTCGACATGTACGGACCGGCGAGAAAGCCCGCCGTCGACGCGATGTTCATGATGCGTCCCGACTTTCGGTCGCGCATCTGTTTGCCGAACACGTGGCACAGCTCGACGAGCACCCGGCAATTCAGGTCGATCATCGCCAGCTCGGTCGCCAACGGCAGGTCGACGAATTCGCCGTTGCTGCCGAAGCCGGCGTTGTTGACGAGGTAGTCGACGTCGACGCCTTTGACGGCAGAGGCGATGGCGTCGACGGCGCCGTCGGCAGCGAGGTCGACGGCGACGACGCGGGCGCTGACGCCTTTTGCTTCGAGCTCTTTGGCGAGCTCGTTGAGCTTCGGCTTGCTGCGGGCGACGAGCACGACGTCGTGGCCGTCTTTGGCGAAGCGCAAGGCGAGGGCGCGGCCGATGCCGAGCGAGGCGCCGGTGATCAGCGCGGTTCGCTTCTTCTTCTTCGTCGTGTCGGTCATGGCGCCGACCGTAGCTCAGGCCCGCCCGTGCAGCTTCTCGTAGACGTCGACGTAGCGGCCGACGCGGTGGCGCCAGCCGAGCGGAAGGTCCATGCCGTTCTTCATGATCCGCTGCCAACGCTCGCGGTGCTTGCCGGTGCCCGGTCCCCACACCTCGATGGCACGGCGGATCGCCCACGACAGACCGGCGCCGTCGAAGTGCTCGAAGACGAAGCCGGTGCCGCTGTTGGTCTTCTCGTCGAAGGGCCACACGGTGTCGGCCAGCCCGCCGGTCTTGTGGACGATGGGCACCGTGCCGTAGCGAAGGCTGTACATTTGGTTCAGACCACAGGGCTCATACCGCGATGGCATGAGAAACATGTCGG
>JANNAY010001505.1:0-3094 GCA_031384945.1 Deltaproteobacteria bacterium | reverse complement strand
GCGGTCGCGGACAGAGACGAGCATCACGGCAATGGTGCTCATCTTGCCCCCATGACGCAACGTGTATGGACGGCGCCGCTCGTCGACGACAAGGTGACTCGATGAACCCCACGCTCGTTCGCTGGTTCACCGACTACGCCGACGCCCACCGCCACCCGACGAACCGGCTGACGCACAAGATCGCCATCCCGCTGATCGTGTTTCACATCGTCGCGATGCTCGACTGGATCAAGCTCCCGCTCGAGGTCGGCGGCGTCGCCCTCTCCGTCGGCCACGTCGTCTACGTCGCCGCGATCCTCTTCTATCTGCGGCTCCACCCGGCGCTCGGCGTGATCATGGCGGTGCTGATGGCGCTCTGCTTCCCAATCGGGGCCATCACGCCCAAACCCGTCGTCGCCGCCCTCGCCGGCGTCGGCTGGCTCGTCCAGCTGGCCGGGCACGCGGTGTGGGAGAAGAACCGCCCGGCATTCCTCACGAATTTGCTGCAAGCGCTGATCGGGCCCTTGTTCTTCGTCGCCGTCCTGACCGGCATCTGGAAGCCGAATTACGCCGCTGCGCAGCCGGCCGAATAGAGCGGACACGTGACCGCGGCGCCGCGGCAAAAGTGACGATCGACGACGTCACGGGCGGCGGTTTTTCGCTACCGGCGGGCCTTGGTTTGTGTAGGGTCGGGCCACTTTCTCGAGGACGACCATGGAATCCAACGATCGCTTCGGCTTGAACGCCAGCTACGTCGACTCGCTCCGCGCCCAGTGGCTGCAGGATCCGTCGTCGGTGGGCGACGAGTGGTCCCGCTTCTTCGCCGAAGAAGGCGGCGCCGCCGTCGTCAACGCGCTCAACGGCAACGGCGGCAACGGCAACGGCGGCCACCGCGCCGAAACCAACGGCAACGGCGGCCACGAGACGTCGCTGCCGCGCCACGCCGAGTCGGTGTTGCCGCAGTCGGTGCAGACGCCGACGACGACGACGACGACGATCGAGGCGAAGCGGCCGACGTCGCCGCAGATTCAGCCGGGGGCCAATGACCGCGTCGAGGTGCTGCGCGGCATCGCCGGCAAGATCGCCGAGAACATGGCGCTGTCGCTCGAGCTGCCGACGGCGATGTCGACGCGCGTGATGCCGGTGAAGGTGCTCGAAGAGAACCGCCGCGTCATCAACAGCTACCTCGCCGACGACGCCTACCCGAAGGCCAGCTTCACGCACGTCATCGCCTGGGCCCTCGTGCGCGCGGCGCAGCACGTGCCGTCGATGAACAACGGCTTCACGCACAACGAAAAGGGCGAATCGATCAAGCTCGTCCGTGACGACGTCAACCTCGGCCTCGCCATCGACCTGCCGGCCCGCGGCGGCGGCCGCACCCTCGTCGTCCCCAACGTAAAGGGCGCGCAGAAGCTCGACTTCAAGGGCTTTCTCGCCGCCTACAACGACCTGATCGAACGCGCGCGCAAGGGCGGGCTTGGCCCGAAAGACTTCGAAGCGACGACGATGACGCTGACCAACCCGGGCGGCATCGGCACCGTCGCCTCGGCGCCGCGCTTGATGCCCGGTCAAGGCTGCATCATCGCCACTGGCAGCATCGACTATCCCGCCGAGTACCAGGCGATGGCCCCCGAGACCTTGCGCGCCCTCGGCGTCGGCAAGGTGATGACGGTGACGTCGACGTACGACCACCGCATCATCCAGGGCGCCGAGAGCGGCGTGTTCTTGCAGCGCGTGCACGAGCTGCTCATCGGCGACCACAGCTTCTACGAAGAGATCTTTCGCTCGCTGGGCATCCCGCATGTGCCCTACCGCTTGCGCCGCGATCGCGTCGTCACGCCGTCACTCGCCGCGGGCTTCGCCGACACCGAAAAAGCGATGCGCGTTTCGCAGCTCATCCACAGCTACCGCGTGCGCGGGCATGTGCTGGCCCACGTCGACCCGCTCGACCTCAAGCCGCGCTCACACCCCGAGCTCGACCTCGAGACCTACGGCCTGACCATCTGGGATCTCGATCGCGAGTTCCTCACCCTCGGCGTGCTCGAGAAGCCCATCGCGCCGCTGCGCGACATTCTTGATCGTTTGCGTGACACTTATTGCCGCAAGATGGGCGTCGAATACATGTACATCCCCGACGCGGCCGAGCGTCGGTGGCTGCAAGAGCGCGTCGAGCAAAACCCCGAAGCGCCCAACAACCAGCTCGACATCAGCGAGAAGAAACAGATTCTTGAGATGTTGTGCAGAGCGCAAGGCTTCGAGCGCTTTGTGCACAAGCGCTTCCTCGGTCAGAAGCGCTTCTCGGTCGAAGGCGGCGAGACCGCCATCGCCATGCTCGTCGAAGGCCTCGACATGGCCGCCGCCTTTGGCGTCACCGACGTCGTCATCGGCATGGCCCACCGCGGTCGTTTGAACGTGCTGACCAACGTGATGGGCAAGCCCTTCGAAGCGGTCTTCGCCGAATTCGACGACCTCGACTACAAGAGCGCCACCGGCACCACCCAGGGCAGTGGCGACGTCAAATACCACCTCGGCGCCAAGGGCACGCACCGGTGGAAGGGGGCGACCTTCGACAGCGAAGGCAAGCAGAGTGGACCCGTCGAAGAGCGCGCCGTGCGCATCGAGCTCGCCTGCAACCCGTCGCACCTCGAAGCCGTGAATCCGGTGGTCGAAGGCCTCGCCCGCGCCAAGCAAGACCTGATCGGCGATCGCCAGCGCAAGAAGGTGATGCCCGTTTGCTTGCATGGTGATGCCGCCTTCGCCGGCCAAGGCGTTGTCTATGAAACCATGCAGATGTCGGGCCTTCAAGGATACCGTACGGGTGGCACCGTCCACCTGATCATCAACAACCAAATCGGCTACACCACCGGCCCCGAGCGGGCCCGCACAGCGCCGAACAGCAGCGATCTGGCTCGGGCCATCATGGTGCCGGTGTTTCGCTGCAACGGCGACGACCCAGAGACCTGCATCAAGGCGATGCGCATCGCCATTGAGTACCGACAGAAGTTTGGTAAAGATATCGTTCTCGATATGGTGTGTTACCGCCGCTGGGGTCACAACGAAGGTGACGACCCGAGCTTCACGCAGCCCATCCTCTACAAGGCGATCGAGAAGCACG
>JANNAY010001484.1:0-9208 GCA_031384945.1 Deltaproteobacteria bacterium | reverse complement strand
GAGGGCGCCCTCGACGGCGGAGCGGGGGACGCCGTAGGTGCCTTCGCCGGTTTTGACGATGCCATCGCCGATGTCTTTGCCGTCGCCTTCGGCGGGCTTCTCGGCCTTGGCGACGACGGGGGGCGCCGCACCGTCGGCGGGCGGCTCGTTCAAGGCGAGGTACTCGATGCGTCCCTCGGAGACGTTCTTGATGAAGACCTTCTCGGGCTCGATGCGCAGCACCTCGGCGACCTCGCCGATCGTTTTGCAGGGCGGGGGCTTGCCCACGAGCTTCTGCTCGTCGGGGCTCATGGCGCTGATGTCGATGACGCTGCAGTCGTGGATCGAGTGGACCTCGGCCGGCGTGCCGCCCTTGCCCTCGTCGACGATCGAGGCCAGCGAGTAGGCGGGGTCGGAGAAGGCGACGGTGCCGACGAGGCGCAACCGCAAGGCCGACTTCGGCGCGTTCTGCCAATCGCTGTCGTCGTAGTTGGTCTTGGGCTCGTCGCCGGCGCTGGGCAGGAGGACGACCTCGCGTTTGCCGTCAAAGATGTTGGCGTTCTTCGCCGCCTCGAAGTCGCGCGACGCGCCGATCGCCCGCGGCAGCGCCACCTTCGGCGTGGTCGCCGATGCCAACGTCTGCAGCTTCTCGACGACGACACGGGCGGCGATGCCCGTCACCGTGCGGGCGAGCAGGATCGCCAGCAACGCCGACAGGGCCAGATGCACGACGAAGAAGCGCTTGCGGAACAGGGACTCAAGCACGCGGCACCACCTGGAGCTTCACCGGAAGTGAACGCCCGAACGAGCCGCGACCATTCCGGAAAAGGCGTGTGGAATCAAGGACTTCGCCGCGTTCTTCGATCCCGAATTCCTTGCCAGAACGACAGTCGATCAGCGGCCGGCGCGGGGTGCTTTGCCAAGCTGGCAGAGCTGCGATGCGGCGACCGGGCGCCTTGGCCGGGGTGGCACAGCCCGGTCCAAACGAGGACGAAACGGAACGGCCCAGTGCGTTTCGATGACGCCACCGTGTCGGGGCTGTTCCGTTTCGCAAAAAAAGCACGAAGCGGAACGGTCCGCCGCAGCGGCACGACGTCGCCGCGACCGGGCTGTTCCGTTTCGCGACCGGAGAGCGGGCGGCAAGGTCGCGGCCCGGGCCGGGGCAGTGCTAACCGGGACCCATGACGACCGGCACGCGCTGTGACCGCTGCGGAACGATGGTGCCTGCCGGGCGGGTGATCTGCCCTCGCTGCGACAACGTCGTCGACCTGTCGTTTCTCGGCGAGACCACCCGCGCCGGCTTCGACGATGACGACGACGACAACCCGTTCGACACGCCGACGCTGACGACGAAGAAGCCGAAGCTGACCGTGCCCGAAGGGCGTACGCCATCTGGGCCCGCCCACACCGCCAGCGAAGACACGCCCGTCGAGCCCGAGCCGCCGACGCTGCGGACCATCGCGATGCCCATCCCGCCGCAGAAGAAGCCGCCGGTGGGAACACCAAAGAAGGCGCCACCGCCGCCGACCGTGCCGACGGCGCCGATGCGCGCCGACGCTGTCGAGGTCGAGCTGCCGCCGGGTCCCGACCTCGACCTCGACTTCACCGACGCCACGCACCCCGCGAAGAAGGCGGCGAAGTCGTCGCTGCTGCACGACGAGGCCTCCGACGCGGCGCGCGCCGTGCCGCCGAGGCAAGAGACGACGCCGTCGTTCTTGAACGAGCACACCGAAGCCGACCTCAGCGACCTCGACTCGTTGCTGCAGAGCTCCACCGACGCCCTCATGCTCGGCGACGCCGACGACGTCGTTGAATCGCTGTGGGTCGAAGAGTCGCTGACGCGCCCCGAGCTCGAGGCGCTGCCGCGGCGGGCGGGGTCGACGCCAGACTTTCTCTCGGCGCCCACCATCGACGGCACGCGCGACATCATCCCGGTGCAGGTCTACGTCGGCGCCGACATCGCCCGCGTCATCGAGAAAGACGCGATCCTCGAGAAGGTGGGCGACACGACGGGGCTCTTGCTGTCGTCGTTCGAAGAGTACGTGCTCGGCCAGATCGACGGCGTGCGGCCGGTGGCGCGCATCCAGAAACGCATGGGGCTCACCGACGGCGACCTGCGCATCGCCCTCGCGCTGCTCGTCGACAAGAAGCTGGTGCAGCGCAAAGGACGCGCGACGGCCGTCGGCGCAGAGATTGCGCCGCTGGCGTTCGCCGATCCCGGCGACGACGCCACCACTGTGCCCCGCGGCGCCAAAACGTCGACGACGACCGAGCTGCCGCAGGTGCCGCGACCACCGGCCCGTCACACCGCATCGCCGATGCCGCCGATGCCGCCGATGCCGCCGATCGCCGCGACGCTGGAGCCGCTGTCCGAGCTGTCGTTCAGGCCGACGCCGCCGCTGCCAGAGCCCGAGCCGTTGTCTTTGGAGCTGCCAGTGCTGGCCCCGCCGATGGTGGCCGCGCCGATGGTGGCCGCGCCGATGACGGCGGTGCCGCGGACGTCGTCGTCGTCGTCGCTGCCATCGGCGTCAAAGCCGCCACCAGCGAAGCCGCTGCCATCGATGCCGACGGACTACGCCAGCGCCCCGCGCACCGGCCTCGTCGTCGACGACGCGGGACGCTCACGCGCCGCCGCGCTTCACGGCCAGTGCCTGCGCGACTTGAAGAACGGCGCCGTCGCCCGCGCCTACGCCGTCGCCCGCATGGCCCACGACGCCGCTCCCGACGTCGCCCTCTACCGAGAGATCGTCGAGGACTGGAACAACTTCGTCTCGCACCACAAGACCGCCGACGACGCGCGGCTGCACGCCCAGGCCGTCAACGCCGAAGCCGTCGGCGACGCCGCCCGCGCCGTCACGCTGTTGAAGCAGGCCGCGCAAGCGAACCCCAACAACGCGGCGGTGTGGAACCGCCTGGGTCTGTTGTTGGCGACGCGGATGAAGGACATCGACGGCGCCCTCGACGCGATGACCAAAGCCATCGAGCTGGCGCCGTCTGACCCGACCTTCAAGAACAACTTCGGCAAGATCGCCGCCATGGCCGACCGTCGGGGGGCTCCCGCCACGTCGAAGGGTGGTCTGTTTCACAAGCTGTTCGGGCGCTGAGTTTCAGCGCACATCGCCCTGGCGCACCGACCAGATGAAGCCGTCGTACCAAAAGTGCAGCAGCGCGACGACGTTGATGACGGCGACCGCGGCGGTGCGGGCCGCGCCGGCGGGCAGCCAGAGGTCGAAGGCGGCGCCGAGCCAGAAGCCATAGAGCAGCCCGGCCAGCGCGAGCGCCACGAACACCATCACGCCGGTATGACGACCCGTCAGGCGCAGTCGCTCGGCGAGGTTGCCTCGCTCCAGATAGGCGACGATGCCGAAGTACTGCACTGCGTGAAACACGTTCACGATCAGCAGCGCCTGCCCGAACGAGTTGCAGCCCCACGCGGCCAGACACGCGGTCGCCGTCGTCGCATACAGAATGTGCTTCGGCAGCGAGAACGGCGCGCCGGCGCGCACGGCGCGGACGGTGACGACGACGTAGACGACGACGGCCGCGGCGCTGGCGACGGCGGCGACTGTGGCGATGGCGGGGGCAGCGTAGGCGACGGCGGCGGCGACGGCGGCGACGCCGGGGAAAGTGCCGGCGAGCGGCCTCAAGACCGCATCGACGACCACGAGGAACATCGGGCCGGCGACGAAGGGGCCCAGGTAGAGGGCGTGGCACAGGGCGAGGTCCGCTGTCCGACCGAGCGTGGGATCGCCGCCGCCGCGCACGACGTAGATCCTCGCGAGCCCGAAGGTCTGCAGGCTCGAGTGGATCATGTCCCACACGATCACGGCCCCGAGGCTCAAGGTGAGCAGCGCCGGCGAGAGCAACAGCGCGAACAGACCGAGCACTGGCACGACGACGAAGCGCCCTGGGTGGCGCGCGAACACACGGCGGTTGAGATGGCTGCGGGCGAAGACGATGACGAGGTGGGCGTGAATCAGCGTGCGCAACGCGAGGATCGGCACCGTCGTCGCGCCGCCGAACACATCGACGCCGCTGTCGACGCCGGTGACGCGCGCGACCAGCGCGCCAACCAGCAGCGCTGCGACCGGCGAGGCGAGAAAGAAGACGGCGTCGTAGGCGCCGCTGGCGATGAAACCGCCGACCATTCGCAAACGCACCGACACACACCAAGGCTAGCTGCTTTGGCCGAAACGCGAGTCGCCGGGCAAGTCCAGCTAGAATCGCCCATGGTCCGCGCATTCACCTTGCTTGAAGCGCTCGTCACCGTGGCGATCATCGGCATCATCGCGGCGATCGCGCTGCCCAACATGTTGCCCGAGGTGCAAAAGGCCACCCTCGAAGGCGGCGCAGAAAACGTCGCCTCGTTCATCGCCCGCGTCCGCTCCGAGGCGATGACGGCGAAGCGCTGCGTGCGGGTCTGGGTCCCGTCGACGGCGCTCTCTGAGGTCGTCGCCGAGCGCCTCAACAACTTCGACTGCGACAACACCCCGACGGCGCTGCCCGGCGGCGCCGGCCTCGGCATCGATGGCACCGGCGCCGTCTGGATCGAGTTCGCCCGCCTGCGCCTCGACTCGAAGCGCCTGACCGTGGGCATCACGCAGGCGCCGAATTCGTCGCGGGCGGCGTCGCTGGCGCCGGGCTCGGCGGTGGGTACGCCGGCGGGCTTCACCGGCGACGAGATTCGCTTTCGCCCCAACGGCCGCGTCTTCTCCAACGACGCCCTCTTCACCAACGACGACGGCATCGTCACCGTCACGCACGGCAGCCTCGCCAGCGGCGGCGCGAAGAAGATCCTCGTCGACGGCAACGGCCTCATCTGCACGATGCCGCGGGGGGCGACGCCGCCGGTCGACGGCGCGGCGCCCAATTTCAAGTGTCCGTGACAGGAGTCTGCCTGTGAGAATGCGCGGCTATTTGATGCTCGAGATGATGGTCGGCGGCGCCATGGCTGCTGTCGTCCTCGTCGGCATGCTGTCGTTTATTTCTTCAGGCAGAGTGAAGAACATCGCTGCCAGTCGCGATGTAACGGCAAATCAGCTGGTGAACGAGATCATGGAGCAGAAGCGAGCGTCGGCGTATCCGCCCACCGCCGTCGCCGCGACGACCATCGCCGCCGCGGGCGGCAAATACGTCCGCACCGTGACCACCGACGCCACCGGCTGCCCCGAGGTCCGCGCCAACCCCGGCGGCGGCACCGCCTTCAGCATGCCGTGCACCAACGTCACGACCACCGTCACCTTCAGCATCACCGACGGCGGCAGCACCAAGGTTCACACATCGACGGCGTCGATGCGGATGTATCCGTGAAGCGTGCTTTCAGCTTGATCGAGGTGATCATTGCGCTGGCGATCGGCGCGGTTTTGCTGAGCACTGTGATGTCGGTGCTCACGCTGACATTGAAAGACAATCGTCGCACGCGGGTCCACTCCGAGATCATGCGCGACGCCGAGTCGGTGACGCACATGTTGAACTCCGAGCTGCGCCTGACGGGGCTCGGCGTGCCGACCGGCGCCAACATCGACGCAGGCTACGGCACCGGCGCCCCCGTCTCTTTCTACGGCGCCCTCCTCGTCGGCACCGCCACCTCCATCGGCGTCCTCGCCGACCTGCCCCGCCCCGACGCCAACTACGGCGCGTTTGGCGCCCTGGACTCGCGGGCCACCGGCATCATCGGCACCAGCACCATCGCCTGGCACAATGAGAACAACGGCTCGTGCATGCCCGACGGCCTCCTCGGCTCCTGCGTCGCCGGCCGCGACAGCGTCTTCTTCGCCGACAACGCCGCCGGCTGCACTGCGACTGGCACCGGCGCGCCGTTCAACGATCGCAAGTGCCCATGGGGCATGCGCCGCGTCTTGCCCGGCGAGGCCATCCAGATCGCCGCCGGCGATGGCAAGTGGAGCACCGCCACCGTCACCGGCGAAGTCGTCAAGGTCGGCGTGCTGCAGGTGCTCTCGGCCAGGCTCAACCCCGGCTATGACCCCACCGACTGGCCCAACCTCATCCCCGGCGACGCACCCGGCGGCAAAGCCGGACAAGGCTTCGTCACCACCCTCGACCGCGTCTTCTACAGCCTCGTCGGCTCGACCATCGTGCGGCGCCAGTGCTGGGGCGACCCCAATCCAAACGACTCCGACTGGCCCGACGCCACCACCAACCTTGTTCCCCCCAACCCGCAGAACACCAGCGGCGCGGGGGGCGCCAGCAACAGCATCTGCACCGCCGCTGAAGTCGTCGCCAGAAACGTCAGCGCCCTCGCCTTCAGCTACGTCGACGCGTCCGGCGTCGCCGTCACCGTCGCCAGCGGCGCCACCAAGGCCGCTGTGCGCCGCGTCGACTACCGCATCGACTTCGCCAAGACCGTCGACGGCCGCCCGGTGCTGCACCAGGTCTCCGGCTCCGTGCGATTGACCAACCTTCCCTGACCTCGAGGAGCCCCTATGCGCAGCGACCGAAGCCCCACCGACGCCCGCGCGTTCGTCGTCCTCATCGTCCTCGTCGTGCTCGCCATCTTGAGCGCCGTCGTCGTCGCGCAATTCTCCGTCGTCACCAACAACACCATCATCGGCGTGCGCTCCGCCGACGACGCCAAGGCCCGCGCCATCGCCGAGAGCTGCTTGACGATGTTGCAGGCCTACGCCGACGCCGACCTCGGCAGCCCCATCCCCGTCGGCGCAGACTTTGATGAGGTGCTGAACCCGAACAACGCGACCAACCCCGGTGTCATCGACGGCGACGAGTTCATCCCCGCCGCGCGCGCTGGCGAGTCCGTCGTCACGGTGCCCAAGGGCCTGACCGGGTTGCCCGACTTCGTTCAGCGCCACAAATGGCTGCTCGTCCCCCAGACCGTCGGCGCCGCCCGCGGCGCGTGCCTGGTGCGCTTCGACGACAACAGCGACGACGGCCGACTGGCGTTCACCCTGCCCACCGGCGTCATTGACGATCTCGGCGAAGGGTTGACGAGCGACGTCCCGTTCAAAGACCGCGACCGCGCCATCTACCTCAGCGCCATCGGGCTCTTCCCTTTCTTGCCCGGCACCGCCGCCGACGACGCCTACGGCGCCGCCCACGCGCGCGTGACGCTGCGCCGCCTCTACAACACCAGCTCGACAGGATCGCCGACCATCCTCGCCGGTGGCGACGTCAGCGGCATCAAGGGCGCGCTGTGCACCGGCGGCGTCGGCAGCATCTCCAAGACCGTCAACGCCTTCAAAAGCGCCATCGTCACCGGCAGCGGCTGCGGTTGCGGCGCCATCATCGCCGAAGCGACGACGCCGGTGGCGCCGGCTGCCTGCATAGCGACGCCGACCTGCGACTGCGCCCCGGTCAGCACCGCCACTGCCACGTTTGACAACGCTGCTCTCGCCACCAGGCTCGCCGCCGCCAAGCCGCCCGGGAACTGGCTGGCGACCAACGCGCAGTTCGTCTTCGACAACCAGAGCTTCTTTCCGTCGCCGCCGCCGGGCCCAGCCCCGCCCGCCCGCAACATCGGCGCCTTTGACCTCGGCAGCAACAGCGCCAGCTGCAAGCTGCACTACTCCAAGACCGGCGAGGTCTTCGTCTGGGACCGCAACTTCGCGGCTGCTTGCGCCAACTACACCAACGACCCCGTCGAACGTCCCTGCACGTGGGACGCCGCCAACCCCGGCGCCTTCGTCTCCTGCGCCGCCAGCGGCCAGACCGCCTGTTGGCGCCGCGTCTTCAATGGCGGCGTCGGGCCGAGCGACTGGCAGCCTGACAAGAACGTCGCCATCCCCAACGTCACCGGCGCGAAAAGGTGGGGGGCTGTGCCCGGCGCTGGCGACTACCTGTGCGGCGACAGCGGCACGACCGCGCCCCTCAGCAACTGCTCTGACTGCACCACCACCGGCACCGCCGCCTTTGCAGGTCACTTTGACCTCGGGGGATGGACCTTTCAAAACACAACCGATGCCGACATTCCCAGTCCCTCCTATCTCATCGTAGAGGGCGCGACTCCAGCGACTCCAGCGACCACCACACGCGTGAACCAAGCAGGAAAAACCGTCCCGGGCGTGGTCAGCATGCTCCACGTCAGCGTCATCGCCAACGGCGCGGTCGACGTCGACGGCGACGCCAACATCTGCGGCGTCGGCTGCGACTGCAGCAGCCTCGGCACCCCGCCGGTGATGACGTGCACTCTGAGCGGCGCCGGCTCCGTCGCCGGAGAGCAGTGCACGGCCGTCCGCGCCTTGGGCCTCTGCACCGCCAGCTCGGCCCCCGACATCCAAAAGATCGTCGGCGACATGGTCTGCGGCGCCATCAACAACGACAAAGACAACGTCTGCGTCGTCGGCGACGTCGCCGCCATGAGCGTCGACCCCGCCCTCGCCTGCGCCACCGTCGGCACAGGCGAACCCTGCTCGGGCGACTCGCACTTCTGTTGGAAGCAGAAAGGCGCCGTCGTCGGCGATGTCTACTCTGCGACGAGCTTTCAGATCTTGAAGGAGTCAACGTTTTCAGGATCCATCGCTGGACAACGATCGTTCTGCTCGGAACAAGATGTGAAAATCTTTGGCAACGTCGTGCTGGGATTGAACGCTGGTTTCAAGGGCTCGAGCACGCGGATCACCGGCGCTGGCGGCATCTCGGTGAACGCGCTGCGCGCCATGGTCGAGACCGCCTGGTGACCGACGCGCGCGCTGCCGGGGCACTGGGCGCCGGCGTCGTCTTCGCCGCTGCCACCGGCCTCTTCGCCGCCCTCGCCGCCGACCGCGTCGTCAGCGACGACGCCGCTGGCGTGGCGGCGCTGTCGAACATCCTCAGCGTCAGCTCCGTCGTCGTGGTTGTCGCCCACGCCGTGGCCGCGGTGGCGACGTTCACGCTGACCCGCTCGGAGCGGCTGAAGGGATCGCTGCTCGCCCAGCCCGCGCAGGTGTTCGCCGCCTTGCGCGTCGTCGGCGCCGTCGTCGTCGCCTGCGGCTTCTTCTGGCCGTCGCTGCGCCAGCCCCTCGCCGGCACCGCCATCGCCTTCATCGACGCCGCTTTCGTGGCCGCGATGCTGGCGGTGTTGGCGCCGTTGTTCGGCGCGCTGGCGGCGCGCGTCTCGGCCCTCGCCGTCGGCTACGTCGTCTACCGCCTCGTCTTCGCGCTGGCGCCGTTCCTGCCCGAGGCGTCGCGCGCGCCGGCGGCGTTCGCGCACCGGCTCGTCTCCGTCGTCGTCGTCGCCTGCGTCGCGGGCGTCTGCGCCGGCGCCGCGGTGCGCTTG
>JANNAY010001454.1:0-2318 GCA_031384945.1 Deltaproteobacteria bacterium | reverse complement strand
GATCGCCGGGCTCGACGAGGCGGCGAAACTTCACGTCGTCGATCGACATCAAGAACGCGACCTGGTTCTTGGCGTTGAAGCCATCCATCGACGCCGTCAAGAACGCCGATGCCTGCGCCAACGCCTCGATTTGCAAGACACCAGGCATGACGGGCAAGCCAGGAAAATGACCCTGAAAGAACAGCTCGTTGGCCGAGCAGTTTTTATAGGCACGCACCCGCTTGCCGGCCTCGACCTCGACGACGCGGTCGACGAGCAAGAACGGATAGCGGTGCGGCAAGATCGCCGTGATCTCGGCGTACTTGAGAGCCTTTTGCGCTGCTTTATCGACCACGACGCCGGCGCCTTCGTTGGCTTTGACTGCGGATTCTTCGGTCATGACTTCTTCTCCAACTGTTTTTCGAGCTCTTTGACGCGCTTCTCGAGCGCCGACAAGGTCTTCAGCTTGGCCATGGCCACGAGCCACTCGCGGTGGCCAAACGCCGGCGTGCCGCTGACGGCCGCCCCGACGTCGACGATGTCGTGGGTGACGCCGGCTTGTCCGCCGACTCTGACGCGGGCGGCGATGCTGACGTGGGGGCCGATGCCGGCTTGTCCGGCGAAGACGGCGCCGTCGCCGACGGTGGCGTAGCCGGCGATGCCGACGCCGGCGGTGACGACGACGTGTTTGCCCAGCACGACGTCGTGGGCGATCTGGACGAGGTTGTCGATGGTGCAGCCGTCGCCGACGACGGTGTCGCGCAAGAAGCCGCGGTCGATGCAGACGTTGGCGCCGATGTTGACGTCGTCGCCGATGACGACGCCTTTCAGGTGCGGCACCGCCACGTTTTTGTCGCCGTCGGGCACAAAGACGAAGCCGTCGTCGCCGATGACGCTGCCGGGGCCGATGACAACGCGGTCGCCGATGACGACGTGGGCGCAAATGACGGCGTTGGCGCCGATGCAGGCGTCTTTGCCGACGACGGCGGCGGCGTCGACGACGGCGCTGGCGTGAATCCCTGTGCGTGGTGCGGCGGGGTGCAAGAGCGCGATCGCCTTTGCCAGGAGGATCGCGGGGTGCGGTCCACAGACAAAGGCGACGTCGAATTCGTGGGCGCGGTCGGCGGCGAAGTCGTCGTCGACGATGACGGCGGCGGCCTGTGTCTTGCCGATCCATGCGCGCTCGCGCGCGTGCGTGGCGACGGTGATCGCGTTGGGTGCGCTCTGATCGATGGCGCAGACGACGTCGACATTGAGGTCGCCGTCGCCGATCAGCCGACCGCCGATGGCTTTCGCCAACGCGGAGAGCTTCACTTCTTCTTTTTGCCGTAGCTGTCGTTGTAACGGCGAATCAGCTCATTGGTGACGTCGAGGGACGGGCGGAAGTACGGCACCGCGGTCTTCTCGACGATGGCGAAGTAGCCCTGCTCTTCACCCATCTGCTGCAGGATGACGCCCATCTTTTGAAAGATGCCGGCCGTCGCCTCTTGCTCGCGCTTCGACAGGTCTTGCTGCAGCTGCATGTAGAGCTGCTGCACTTCCATCAATTTCTTTTGCAGCTCGCCGACGCGCTCGGCCTTCTTCTCGGGCGTCATCATCGTGACCTGCGCGTCGAGGTCTTCTTTGAGCTTCTTGAGGTCGTTCTGCTTCGTGTCGAGCTGCTTCTGCTTCTCGTCGAACTCTTTCTTCAGCGCCTTTTTCGCGCTCGCGCCCTCTTCAACTTCGTTGAGCGCGCGCTGCAGATCGACGACGCCGATCTTGTCTTCTGCGGCGTGGGCGGCCGGCGCAGCGACGTAAGAGAAGAGCACCGCGGCGACGAGAACGAGAGAGCGCATCGAAGACCTCTAAGGGCGACGTCATCGCCGCTGGTTCCATTCAAACGAGACCCGTCTAGCAGGAGCCCCGACGGTGGGAAGGTGGTAACGCCACGGCGAAATTTGGAGTGTCCATGCTCAAAGACATCGTCGCCCTCGCCAAAGAAGTCGGATTCAGCGCCGCCGCCGTCGAGGTCAAAGGCCACGGCGTCGCCAAGATCGATCCCGATCTTGTGCCGGGCGACGAACGCGGACGGGTGGTTTTGGTGACCGCCATGACGCCGACGCCGGCGGGCGAAGGCAAAACGACGACGACCATCGGGCTCGTCGATGGGCTGCGCAAACGCGGCGTCAAGGCGATCGGCGCGCTGCGCGAGCCGTCGCTCGGGCCGCTGTTCGGCTTGAAGGGCGGCGCCGTCGGCGGTGGCAAAGCCCGCGTCATGCCCGACGACGTCATCAACCTGCACTTCACCGGCGACCTGCACGCCGTAACCTCGGCGCACAATCTGTTGGCCGCCGTCGCCG
>JANNAY010001433.1:0-4475 GCA_031384945.1 Deltaproteobacteria bacterium | reverse complement strand
CCGGTTTCGGGGGGGCAGGGGGGCCTTCAAACGTGACGATGCCGCCCGACTCCGAGGCGATCTCGGATGAGCCAGCTCGGACTCGCCTGGGCCTACGTGCGCATCGCGCTGCGCGTGCTGCGGGCGCACAAGCTGCGGTCGCTGCTCACCGTCGTCAGCATCACCATCGGCGCCTTTGCCATCGTGCTGATGACGTCGCTGGCCGACGGCGGGCTGCAGACCCTCATCAGCGATGTCGAAGACATCGGCGGCGCGCGCCTCTTGCTCATCGCCCCCGACGAGCCAGAGAAGATGAAAGAGAAGCGCGCGCTGTCGCCCGGCTACTTCACCAACGACGATCAAGCCGCGCTGATGCGGTCGCTGCCGCACCTCGCCGAGCACACCTGGTACGCCGAGCTCGGCGAGGTCGAGGTCACCGGTGACACCGGCGCGTCGCGCACCTGCGACGGGCTCACCTCTGACACCGGGTTCTTGTCGGCGTTCGGCATGCACATCGGCAAAGGACGCCCCTTCACCGACGATGAGAACCACACACGGCAGAGCGTTTGCGTCGTCGGCGCCAAGGTCGCCAAAGACCTCTTCGACGGCGACGCGGTCGGCCACACCGTCGCCCTCAAAGGCACGCGCTGCTTGATCGTCGGGCAGACCGAGAAGATGAGCCGCGCCGGCATGAGCTTCGGCTTCGACTGGGACGGCTTCGTCTTGCTGCCGCTCGAGACCATGAAAGAGCTGGACCGCACGAGCTCTTATGGAACGTTCTTGATGGCGAAGACCGACGATAGCAAAAACAACGACATCGTCAAACGCGTCGCCAACGCCATCATGATGCACCGCCACCACGGCGTCGACGACTTCGAGATCTGGGACTTTTCTGGGATCGTGACCCAGTTCAAATCAATCTTCTTGATTCTCAAGTTGATCGTCGGCTTCGTCGCTTCCATATCTTTGTTGGTCGGCGGCGTCGGTGTGATGAACATGATGTTCGTTTCGATCAGCGAGCGCACGAAAGAGATCGGCATCAGAAAGGCGCTGGGCGCGTCCCCGCGGGCCATCGAAGCGCAGTTCTTGTTCGAGGCCGTCTTCCTCTCCGGCGTCGGCGGCGTCGTCGGCGTCGTCGGTGGCTGCGCCGCGGCCGTCGTCGCCAACGCCGTCGTCAAGACGCTCGAGCCGGCGTGGGTCGGCACCATCTCGGTCCCCGCAGTGTTCACGGCCTTCGGCGTCGCCATGGCCGTCGGCGTCGGCTTCGGCTTCGTTCCTGCCAAGCGTGCAGCCGCCCTCGACGCGGTGGAAGCGATGCGCCGATGAGCATGGGCACCCTCGACCTCGTCAAGAGCGTGCGCCACACCTTCGTGGCCAACCGGCTGCGCGTGGCGCTGACGTTGCTCGGCGTCATGATCGGCAGCGGCGCCATGGTGCTGCTCGCTGGTCTTCTCGTCGCCGGCGAAGAGGCGCTCTTGCGCATGGCGCAGAACGCCAACGAGAGCGACATGATCGAGCTGCACGGCGCCGACGCGCCGAAGAAGCAGAAGAACAAGACGACGAAGCCGCTGTCGTCGTGGGACGCGCAGGCGCTGCAAGAGTCAGAGCTGCTCAAAGGCGCGCAGGTGAACGCCGCCGCGCGGCGGCAGACCAGCGCCAACTTCAAAGACGCCGACGGCGCACCGCACGACAAGCGCATCACCCTCTTCGGCGCCGAGCCCGACTCGCCGTCGCTCTACCGCGTGTCCGTCGAGCGCGGCCGCTACTTCAGCGACGACGACTTCGCCGAACGCCGCCGCGTCGCCGTCGTCGGCCAAGAAGTGTGGACGGAGCTGCTGCAATCCAGCACCGACCTCTCGAAGCTGCGCGTCACCGTCGACGGCGTCGTCCTCGAGGTCGTCGGCGTCTTGGCCCACAAGCCGACCATGGGCCACGGCAACGGCACCTGGATGTGGAACCGCCGGGTGATGACGCCGTCGACGACGTTCGCGGCGTCGTTCGCGCAGCCGGGGCGCGAGGTGCGCGGCGTCTTCGTGCGGCTGCAGCAGCAGACGTCGCTGGTGGCGCGCATGCAGCAGCTGACCAACGTCGTCGAGGCCACGGTGTTGCGGCGTCACTACGGCGTGAAAAATTTCGAGACCGAGAGCGACGCCCGCGGCGCCGACCAAGAAAAGTTGATCTTGCGCATCATCGAGGTGCTCTTGTTCGGCACCGGCGTCATCGCTCTCTTCGTCGGCGGCATCAACATCATGAACATCATGTTGGTGACGGTCACCGAGCGCACCCGCGAGATCGGCCTGCGCCGCGCCCTCGGCGCCACGCCCTCTGAGATCGCGCGACAGTTCTTGCTCGAAGCCGGCGTCTTGGCCGGCGCCGGCGGCTTGCTCGGCGTCGTCTTCGGCATCGCCGTGACGGGGGCGTTGTCGGCGCTGCTGACGGCGTTGTTGGCGCCGTGGCGCTTCGTCGTCGAGCCGTGGTCCATCGCCCTCGCGTTGGGCATGGCGGTCGGCACTGGGCTGCTCTTCGGATTTCTCCCCGCCCGCCGCGCCGCTGGCCTCGACCCGGTGTCGGCCCTGCGCAACGACTGAGCGCGACGGCCCACAACCCAGGTTGGGAATGCCGCGCCCCGAAGCACAACCCGCGTTGTGGATCGCGCACTGAGCATCGTCGCGGCCTGAAGGCCCCCCTGGGCCCCCGAAACCGGGGGGAAGTCGCGATTGACGATGCAGCATCCAGCGCTGGTCGCTCGACGACGTCACGGTGTGCGATTTCCCCCCGGTTTCGGGGGGGCAGGGGGGCCTTCAGGAGGGGCCTTCAGGACGGGCGCCGAGCGTTCGGGGCGAAGCGCTACTCGAAGGCGAAGACGGCGCGGCAGTTGAGGTCGTCGACGACGCTGATGACCTGGACGGGGTTCGTCGGATCGTCGAGCGAGCTGGCGCAGGTGTCCCACTCGACAAAGAGCGAGCCCACATCGGGAGTCGCCGTCAGCGTCTCGACGTCGCCGTCGAAGTAGGCGCCGACGGAGTCGCCGGTGATGACGCGGACGTCGGGCTCTTCGAAGTGCGTCGCGCAGTCGATGCGCCGCGGCTCAGCGGCGCCGACGACGGCCGACAACGAACCTTTGACGACGCCACCGCCGGCGTTGGTCGCGAGGATCTGGATCGTGTGCACGAGCGAGAAGTCGGCCTCGCACGTCCACGTCAGGCCCACGCCGTCGACGATGCCCGCGATCTCGACGCTGGCGGTGTCGTCGCTGCCGTCGTCGAGGGCAAGGGCGACGACGTCGTCTTGTCCTTCGCTGGTGCACGTGAGCTTCTTGAAGTTCGCGTTTCGGCCGAGCTCGGCGACGACGGTGATGACGTCGGAGTCTTCGTAGTCGAAGCCGGCGCCGTCGCAGGTGGTGTCGCAGATGAGCCCAGCGGGCAGCGTGCGCACGATGCCCGCGCCGTCGCCGGCCTTGACGACGTCGAGGTGGCTCACCACCGGCGGCGGCGGGATGTCGGGTTTGTCGATGCCGTCGTCGCAAGCGCTGACGAGCACACTGCCGAGCACGCTGCCGAGCACGCTGACGAGCACGCTGCCGAGCAGCACAAGAAGCGAGCGCGCGCGCATCAGGCACCTCCGAAAGGATCAGAGCCGTCGCAGACCTCGACGATGTTGGCAGATCCGTCGCCGTCGAGGTCGCAGACGGGCACGGCCTCGCCATCGACGTCGACGGTGTCGCTGCCGGTGAAGGCGTCTTTGCTCATGTCGAGGCAGCCGTCGACGACGATGTCTTCGTCTTTCACCGACAGCGTGATCGCGGCGTCGGCTTGGGCGCCGAGGTCGACGTCTTGCTGCGCCTGCGCCAGCACGATCTCGCGGCCGCCTTCGTCGATGAACCAGTCGAGGGTGAAGCGCCGTTCGATGCCCGGCGCGGTCTCACAGCTGCCGCTGGTGGTGCCCGCGTCGACGTCGACGTCGAGGGGGCAGGGCACGCCAGTGCCCGAGATCCACAGGCGCGCCTGCAAATTCGCCGGCGGCGCCGCACACGCCGTCAACGCCCGCGGCGTCTGAAACGACATCGTCGACGGCCCAGCAGATCCAGAGGGCGATCCACACGCAGCGAGCAGCGTGAGCACACAGAGCGCCCGCTTCATGGGCGCACCATCAGGGCGAAGGGGTCGCCGGCGTCGACCTTGACGGTGACGACGTCGACGGCGGGCGGACGCAGCGCGTAGACGGCGACGCCGATGCCGACGGCGGCGGCGACGACGACGACAGCGCTGACGGCGACCACGCCGACGATCAAGCCGGTGTTGTCTTCTTCGACGACGACGGCGGGCGGCTGCGGCGGCGGCGTCACGACGACGACGGGGGCGATGACCTTCTTGAGCAACAGCGGTCCGCCTTCGGTGCCGGCGCGGGCCGGGCCGTTGCCTTCGACGTCAAAGGCTTCGATCAAATATTCGACATCGCCCGCGGCGGCGACCGCAGCGGGGACGACGCCGACGTAG
>JANNAY010001398.1:0-4369 GCA_031384945.1 Deltaproteobacteria bacterium | reverse complement strand
GAGGGCGGCCTGCAAGCGCCAGGCGTCGTTGATCGCTGCGGTTTCGTTGGCGCCGCCGACGACGACGAAGCCGCCGTCGACGGCCGCGAGCGTCGCGCGCGCGCGGGGCGGCGGCAGACCGAACCCCGCCACGGTGACGATCTGTGTCCAGTCGGCGCCGTCGAAGAACCAAACGTCGTCGCAGTCGGCCGGGTGTCCGCTGCCGCCGCAGGAGAAGCTGTCGCCGCCGAAGCGCTGTGGCGGCAGCACGGTGCCGCCGAAGAGCCAGACGCCGTCGCGGGCGGCGTCGTCGACGAGCGAGGCGCCGCGGCGTCCTTGCGGTGCGTTGAGCGTGAGCACGTCGGTGAACACGCCGTCGCTCACGGTGCGCGTTGTGGTGTTGAGCGCGAGGTCGCCAACGACGACGCCGGCAGCAGCGCCGATGCCCTCGTCGACGGCGACGCCGCAGTTGACGGCGCAGACGTTTTCGATGGAGCCGTCGACCTCGACGACGTCGATGCGGTCGTTCATCTGGATCGCGCCGAAAGCGAAGGGCGGGCCGGAGAAGAGCAACGCGCCGCCAGCGGGGTCTTCGATGAGGGCGACGGGGGCGGTGTCGACGTCGACGACGATGCTGCCGGCGGCGACGCCGGCCTTGTAGGCGGTGACGACGTTGTCGACGCTGGCGACGACGACGTCGGCGAAGGCGTAGGCGCGGCCGCTGACGTCGCCGTCGGCGCGGATGCGGACGCCGCCGTCGACGACGACCTCTTGCACGACGGCGCTGGCCGCCTCGCAGCGGTCGCGATCGCTGCTGAAGCCGCTGCAGCCGCCGACGGTGGTGACGACGTCGTCGACGACGCGGCTGACGGCGGCGTGGGCGACGGGGGCGCCGGCGCTCGGCGCGATGAGATCGGCGTGGTTGTCTCTGACGCGCCAGAGCTCGCGTGCACCCGATGCGAGAAACACGTCGCCGTTGGGGGCGATGACGATGGCGCTTTGTCCGAAGCCTTGCGTGGTGTTGCTGAGCGACAACGGTCCGTCGAGCGGCGTGGCTGTGAACCCGGCGGCGCGCGTGTACGTGTGACGCGTGGGCACGCCGTTGACGTTGGAGAAGGCGACGATGCCGCCGCCGCCGATGGCCGAGGCCGCGAGAGGCTGCGTGCTGTTGGGCGGCAAGGGGTTCGCCGCAGCGCAGTCGTCGGCGCACTCTTCGGTGACCCAGAGGCTGCCGCTGAACACCGGCACGATGGGCTGGTCGGACGGAAAGCCGATGCCGATGCCGGGAACGAAGCCACCGAGGGCCAGCAAGCGACCCTCGTCATCGACGACGAGAGCGGGGTTGAAGGGCAGCGGCAGCGGGCTCGCGTCTCTGCAGTTGCCCGTGCACAGCGCGCTGAACGCGTCGCCGTCCCAGCGCCAGACGTCATCGGCGGCGCCGCCCGGGCACGCGTTGAACTCGCCCGCGTTGTCGTCTTTGCAGCCGCCGAAGTAGACGATGCCGCCGAGGTCGGGGACGTCGACACCGGCAGAGCCGACGCGCGGCGCGGGGCGATCGACAGCGGTGGGGTCGTTGGGCAGGCGCTCGACCCAACGGTCGCCATCCCACTCCCACACATCGTTGCGGGGGCGGGCAGACTGAATGTTGACGGAGTCGGCGCCGCCGAACAGCACCACGCGTCCACGACGGGGATCGAGGGCGAGCGCGCCGCCGCGGCGGATCGGCAGACGCGGCGCGTTGTCTTCGAGCACGCGGCCATCGACGACGTGAAACGTGCGCCCATCGGCGATGGCGAGCACGGCGTTGCGCGTCGGATCCCAGGCCAGCGCCGGCACCGACGGGAACGCGGGCTCGGGCGCCGTCAGCGGCGTCCACAGCGCCGCCGCCGTCGTCGTGGTCAAGCCGGCGCGCAGCGCGTCGGTCTGATCGGCATCGCCGCGCGCGACGAGCGCCCCATCGAAGCGCGGGCGCGACGACAGCCGGTGCGGCGACGTCGGATCGAGCACCGTCGATGTCACTTCGGTGCGCAGCGCGGCGGCGCGCGTGCTGAGGTTGCCCGCCTCGTCGACCGCGATGACGCCGAGCGACGGCACGTCGATCGGCAAGCGCACGTCGAAGAGGTCGTTGTCGGGTCGCGCGCGCGCCAACGAGAACGCAACGTTGCCGTTCTCGACGTCGATGCCGTCGCTGACGACGAGCACGACGAAGGTGTCGTCGTTGGTGCCAACGCGGCCGATGGCAGCGGTGTGCGGACCGGGCTCGGCGTTGTCGCCCCAGGGAAAGCGCGCGAGCAGCTCGAGCTGCGGCGGCAGCGGCGGCGTGTTGTCGACGACGAATGCGCCGTCGCGCGCGAGGTCGACGCTGTTGCCGTGGGCGTCGGTGGCGCTGATGACGAGGTCGTGGGGTCCGTCGGAGAGGCCGTCAAAGGTGTCGGTGCCGAAGGTGAAGGTCGCCGTGCGTCGATCGTTGTCGAGCACGACGCCCTCGACGCCGCCCTCGACGGCGCCGTCTTCGCCCTCGACGGCCGCGACATCGACGCCTGCGCGGGCGACGTCGACGTCTTCGTCGAAGGTGACCACAACGACAGCGCCGGTGTTGTTCTTGGCGCTGTCGGGGTTGCCAGGAAACAGCGGGTTGTCGTCGTTGACGACGTATTTGACGTCGGCGACGACGACATCGGCAGCGTCGAGGTCGAATTCGACTACGCCGAGGGCGACGGTGGCGACGTTGTCAGCGGCGTCGGTGAGCGTCGCTTGCACGTCGACGCGCCCGCTGACGTCGAGCGCGCCGGGGGCGAGCACCACGTCGAAGATGGCGCCGCCGGCATCGACCGGCGCGACGACGACCGAGAAGCGGCTCTCGTCGGTGCGCGCGTAGAAGAGCTCGACCGTGGCGGCGGCCTCATCGAGCTCGAGGTGCACGCTCACCGTGTCGTTCGGACCGAGCACGTCGTCTCTGCTGAAGCTGGCGACGCTGACGCCGGGCGGCCTGACGTCGTGCAGCGGGACGCTGTTTTTGCAGACACGATCAAACTCATCGCAGACGAGCCCGTCGGGACACGACCCCGTCGCGCACGAGACCACCGCCCCGTCGAGGTCGACCGAGGGAAAGCAGCCGGCCACCAGCGCCAGCGCGACAAGAACAACAACCCGGCTGTGCATGCCGCAGCGTGATGCTGTCGAGGTCAGTGCGTCAATGGTGCGTGGCGCAAGCCCTCTTCGATCTCGGGCCGCGGCGACGACAACCACCCCCCCTGCGCGAGGAATTTGGGTCTCCCCCGATTTTCGGGGGCAGGGGGCTCTCCGGTTTCGCGCCGCCGTCGTCAAACCTGTCGATGCGCACGCCCGTGAGCGCACGTCTGTCTGCGGCACCGTCGCGCGCTCAACGAATTCCGCATACCGTGCCGCCCATGCTCTTCGTGTTGGTGCTCGCAGCGCAGTTGGCTTCTCCGACGACGACGACGACGGCGCCCAAGGCTGCGACGGGGTTGGTGCGCATCGCGGTCACCGACGTCACCACCGACGGCAGCGTCGACGGCCGCGTCAGCCGCGTCTTCGCCGACAGCGTCGTCGCCGAGCTGCGCAAGCTCGAGCGCGCATCGGTCATCAGCATGGATGAAGTGCGCGCGATGCTCGCCGTCGAAGCCAACCGCCAGGCCGTCGGCTGCACCGACGACAAGAGCTGCCTCGCCGAGATCGCCGATGCCCTCGGCGCCGACGTGTTGTTGAGCGGCGCCGTCGCCACCGTCGGCGACCAGCGCGTGCTCTCGCTCAAGCGCATCGATCAAAAGACCGCCAGCGTCGTTGGCTCCTTCGACGAGCGCCTCGTCAAGGCCGACGGCGAAGAGCTGCTCGCTGCGGTTGGTCCGGCCATCGAGAAGCTCTTCTCTGACCTGCCCCTGCGCAAAGGCCAGACCCGCGGCGTCGCCGACGAAAAAGCCCGCTTGCTGCACCCGCCGCCGATCCCCGTCGTCGCCACCGTCGGCGTCAGCGGCCTCGCCGTCGTTGTCGCTGGCGGCGCCCTCGTCACCGGCTTGCTGGCTTCGTCTGAGGCTGCCGCCGCGCAAGAGCAGGTCGATGGCAGCTCCGCCGCAGCGCCTGTCGACGGCGCCGTCATCGTCGAGCGGCAAGCGCGCATGAACCAGCTGGCCACCGTCTCGAATGTCATGAGCATCGGCGCCGCCGTCGTCGTCATTGCGGCGGGCGTGATGGTGCCCTTCACCGATTGGACGAACGCCAGCGCCGCTGCCTCAGCCGCCGAATAGGGTGAATCAGCCGAAGAGCCGCAGCTTCGATCACGACTGTAGGCCGAATTTCGCGCCGCCCCAACGTCGATACACCGCGCAGTTTGTACTGTTGGTCCCAGGCAGGCTTGGAAGATTGATTCACC
>JANNAY010001367.1:0-5111 GCA_031384945.1 Deltaproteobacteria bacterium | reverse complement strand
CGCTGCTGGCGTCTTCGCTGCTCGACGCGTGGATCACGGTGGGCGCCCAACAAGGTGCGATGGCGCCGCTCGATCAGCTGACGGTGTCGATGCGGCTGGTGAACGCGGTGTCGTCGTTGGGCCGCTACCTCGAGCTCTTCGTCTTGCCCGTCGATCTCTCGCCCTTCTACACGCTGCGCTTGAGTGACCTGACGTGGGGCCGCGCCGTCGTCCCCGTCGTCGTCGTCGGCGCCGTCTCTATCGGCGTCGTCTTCGTCGCGCTGCGAACGCGCGCGCTGCTGCCGCTGGCCGGCTGGCTGTGGTTTCTCGGCATGCTCGTGCCCGTCATCGGCGCCGTGCAGGTCGGCTCGCAGTCGATGGCCGACCGCTACACATATCTGCCCCACATCGGGCTCGTGTTGGGTCTTGCCGCGCTGGTGGAGCTGACCGACAATGTGAAGATTCTGCGACCCATTGCGCTGTTCAGCGGTGGATGGATGTGCATGCTCGCGGCGTTCACATGGTTGCAAATTCCCATCTGGACCAGCCACGAGACGCTGTTTCGCTGGGCGCTGCAAGTGAACCCCGACGACGCTGTCGCCAACGGCGTGGTCGCCGGCTTCGACCTCGACGCTGGCGACGTCGACGCTGCCATCGCCCACGGCGAAGTTGCCGTCGCTGGCGCCGGCAGAGACGCGCGCGTGCGCGAGAATCTGGCCCGCGCCTACCTGCGGGCCGGGCGCGTCGACGACGCCGACGCGCACCTGCGACGGCTGTTGCGCGAGCAGCCGAGCGGCGCCGTGTGGCGGATGCTCGGCGACGTCGATCGGCGGCGGGGTGATCCGGCGGCGGCGTTGAAGAAGTATCAGGTGGCCGCGCGGAGCGGAGAGAGCATTGTCTTTGAGATCGCGAGCACGCAGCTGGATTTGGGTCAGGTTGAGGCGGCGTCCGCGGCGCTCACACAGTTGATTGAAGCCATCGGAGACAACGCGGTCTTTCCGAAGCTCGAGCTGGCGCGCGCGCGTGTGTTGCAGGGCGCGCCCGAGCAGGCGCGCGTGCTGTTGGTGCAGGTGCGCGCCGTCGCAGTCGCCAACGAAGACGCCGCCCTCGTCGCCCGCGTCGACGCTGACCTCGCTGCCTTGCTGCCTCGCTGACCTGCTTGCGCATCGACGTCAGGGACGCAGCGTGTCGACGAAGAAGCGCGTGAGCGTCTTGTGCAGGTGCAGCTGGGCCTTCTTGCCGGCGATGCCGTGGGCCTTGCCCGGGTAGATCGACGTCTGAAACAGCGCGCCTTCGTCTTCGAGGGCCTGCACCAGACGCAGCGTGTGCTCGAACAGCACGTTGTCGTCGGCGGTGCCGTGGGCGAGCAACAGCGGCTTCTTCAACAGCTTCGCCCGCGGCAACAACGACGACGACGCGTACGTCGCAGCGCGTCCGCTGTCGGGCAGGCCGATGTACCGCTCGGTGTAGGCGGTGTCGTAGAGGGTCCAGTCGGTGACGGGGGCGACGGCGGCGCCGGCGGCGAAGGGCGTGTTGTCGTCGAGCATCGACCGCGCGGCGAGGGTGCCGCCGTAGCTCCACCCGAAGATGCCGATGCGCTGCGGGTCGACGGCCTTGATCAACGTCGGCAGCTGGCGGGCGGCGGCGAAGATGTCGTCGACCTCGACCTTGCCAAACGCGTTCTTGTGGGCGCGCGTGAAGCTGCGATCGCGCGATGACATGCCGCGGGTGTCGACGAGGAAGACGCCGAAGCCCTGCTGGTTCCAATGGGTGAACAGCGGGAAGAGCTTCTGCCATTTGTGGGCGACGACCTGCCCTGTCGGTCCGCCGTAGGCGTAGGTGATGACGGGGACCGACGCCTTGTTCGTCGTCGTCACTGGCGGCAGGTAGAGGCCATTGAGGATGGTCTTGCCGTCGGCGGCCGTGAGGTCGAGCCACTGCGGTTTGCCGCGCGACATCGACGACAGCAGCGGGTCGGGCGGGTCGCCGTCGACGGTGCCGGTGGTCTTGCCGCTCTTCACATCGACGATGGTCGTCGTCGGCGGGACGCCCCACGACGACGTCGTCACCAGCAGCGTCGTGCAGCCGTCGTCGGCGGAGGCGTCGTTCCAATTGTCGCCGGAGGTGAGGGCGCGCACCGGGCCGGGGACCTCGGCGCCGCCGGGGCCGCCGTCGAAGTCGAAGGCGTAGAGGTGCTGGGCGCGTCCGCGGTGGGCGGCGCCGGCGAAGACGACGTGGCCGTGGACGACGCCGTCGCTGCCGGTGACTTCGTGGGCGCAGACGACGCCTTTTACGGTTTCGCTCTGCGACGTGAGCTGCTTGCGGCTCTGCCTGGGGCTGTCGATGAGCTCGAGCTGGCGGCGGCCGCTGCTCTCGCTCGACCACAGCACGGCGTTGTTGAGGCCGCGCAGGTCGTCGTGGGTCTCGACCCAGGCGTCTTCGCGCTCGGTGGTGATGCTGCGCCAGCGTCCGCGGTCGTTGCCGAGCAGGGTCAGCTGCGTCTGGTCGCGCGACAGCACCTCGACAAAGGCTTCGCCACCGTCGCTCGGCGGCGCGACCATCGGGCCCTCGATGAAGCCGGCGCGGGCGACGTATTCGGCGTCTTTGGGCAACGGTAGCGTCGTCGTTTTGCCCGTCTTCACGTCGATCAAGAGCGGCGTGACGACGGCATTCTTCTCGCCGGCGGCCGGGTAGCGCTGGCTCACCATCTCGGTCTTGTCGGCAAAGATCTGCGCGCGCACCTTCACGCCGACGTTGCTCTCGTCGACCTTGAGCACGAGCAGCGTCTTGCCGTCTTTGCTCCACCACATGCCCTCGTGGCGGTCGAGCTCTTCTTCGGCGATGAACTCGGGCAGGCCGAAGGTCACCGTGTCAGATGATCCCTTGGTAACGACTTTGTCTTTGTTGGACTTCAGGTCACGCACCACCACGTTGCCTTTTTTGACCCACGCGACCTGCTGTCCGTCGTCGCTGCACAGCGGGTTCAGCTCAGGCTCGTCATCGTCGGTGGTGAGGCGGGCGGCCTCAGGACCCTTCTCGGTCAGCCGAGCGATGTAGAGGTCACCCGACAACGGAAACAACAGTGTTTTGTCGTCAGTGCCGCACCATTGGTATTCGGTGATGCCGCGCTTGCTGATGCGCTTGCGCTCAAGGGCCATGCGCTCTTGCTCGGTCAGCTTCTGGTCTTTGCCGCCGAGCAGCTGCTTGGTCGCGACCAGCAAGCGCGGCTCTCCACTCGGGAGAGGGCGGGCCCAGAGGTCGAGCACCTCGCTGTCGTCGACGCTGGCCTTCAAGAACGTCACCCAGTGTCCGCCGGGCGAGATCGCGGCTGACGACGGGCGGCGCCCTTCGAGGGGCGGCTCTTGCTGGATGCGCTCCAACGACAGCGGCGTCAGCGTCGACGTCGACGGCGGCACCTGCGCGGTCTGGGGCGTGGCGGCGGCGAGGACGAGCGCGAACAACATGGCGCTCGTTTCGCCGTCATCGCCGACGAAGACAACGGGCCTTGGTCGAGGTCAGCGGGCGTCGCGCGTCGATCTCAGGGCTTGCGAGCAAAGGCCTGCGTGCCGAGCTGCGCCTGCGCGAGGATCAACATGCGGTCGAGGGACACGTGCCGCGGGCGCGACAGCGCAAAGGCGACGCAGTCGGCGACGTCAAAAGCGGTGAGCGGCGTGAGGCCTTCGTAGGGCTTCTTGGCGGCGGCGGCGTCGCCCTTGTTGCGCACCAACGAGAACTCGGTCTCGACGAGTCCGGGGTCGAGCGTGAGCACGCGGACGTCGGTGCCGAGCAGCTCGGCGCGCAACGAACGCGCGAAGGCTTGCAGCGCGGCCTTGCTGGCGCAGTAGATGGCGCCGCCGGCGTAGGGCTCAGAGCCGGCCACCGAGGCCATCAGCACGACGTCACCGCGGCCGCGGGCGAGCATGCCGGGCACGACGCGGCGGACGAGGTCGAAGGCGGCGCGCACGTTGACGTCGAGGACGATGTCGGCGTCTTCGTCGGTTGTGTCTTTCAGGTGGGCGCGGCCGAGGGCGAGGCCGGCGTTGTCGACGAGGATCGAGCACGGGCCCTGTTGGGCTTCGCCCTGCTCGAGCCAGTCTTTGACGGCGCCGCGGTCGGTGACGTCGACGACGATGGCGCTGACGCGGGCGCCGCTGACTTCTTCTTCAATTTCTTTTTTGACGGCGAGCAAACGATCGAGCCGGCGCGCGCCGAGCACCACGCGGGCGCCGAGCGCGGCGAGCTGCTTCGCTGTGGCGGCGCCGATGCCGGCCGAGGCGCCGGTGTTGAAGGCAGTGTCGTCGTCGAGGCGGCGGATCGAGAAGGGCTGCATGCCGCGCTTTAGTGCTTTGGGCGCGCCTTGAACAAGCGGAACAAGAACCACAGCGACGGCAGCACGATGATCGCCCCGACGATCAAGATGGGGATGAGCGGTCCCATCGTCGAGGCCACGGCGCCAGCGCCGTCGATGGTGATGTCGGGCAGCACCAGGTGGTCGTCCATCGCGAGGCCGAAGCCGACGATGATGACGGCGACCTGCAACGGCGCGAGCAGGCGCGCGACGCCGTAGCGCTCGCTGCGCAAGCAGACGGCGACGGCTGTGGCGAGGACGAAGACGACGGCCTGGGCGGGCAGGGCCCAGCGCGCGCTCGTCAGCTGCGCGAACAGCTGCGGCGCGCCCTCGTGGGCGGCCGTGGCTGTGGCTGTGGCGGCGACGAAAGAGACGGCTTGCATCGCCAGCGCGCGTCGCTGGAACCACCGGCGCGTCTCGCCCTCGCTGTCGGCGCACAAGTAGACGGCGGACAAGAACAAGAACAAGCACAAGGCGAAGACGCCGACGACGACGCCGTAGACGGAGCACCAGCCGGCGAAGAAGCCCGAGGTGACGACGACACCGGCAGGGACGCCGGGTCCGACTGGTTCGATGGGGCCGGTGTGGATGGCGCCGGAGGAGATGGCGGCGAGGCAGCTGCCAAGCGCGATCGGCGTGACGATCGAGGAGATGCCGAAGGCGATGCCCCAGCCGCGGCGGTGCTGCGGCGTGTCCATGCCGTAGGCGCGGAAGACGAAGGCGGCGCCGCGGACCACCATGCCGATGAGCGCGATGGTGAGCGGGATGTGCAGGGCCGTGACAT
>JANNAY010001363.1:0-4066 GCA_031384945.1 Deltaproteobacteria bacterium | reverse complement strand
CAAGGCCGGCGAGACGCTCGGGGGCTACGAGCTCCTCGAGGTCATTGGCACCGGCAGCTTCGGCGTCGTCTATCGGGCCCGCCACAAGACCCTGGAGACCGACGTCGCCGTCAAGGTGCTGCGCACCAACACCGGCTCGGGCACCGAGAAGATCGAGCCCATCGATTCGCGTGGCAACGCGGCGTTGCGCGCGTCGTTCGAAGAGCGCACCGACGAGCTGCGCCTCGAGGGTGTTCGCGCTGCGCGCGTGCAGCACGAGAACGCCGTGCGCGTGCACGACGTCGGCACCCTCAAAGACGGCACGGCCTACCTGGTGATGGAGCTGCTCGATGGTCCGACCCTCGAGGGCGTGCTGCGCAAAGAGCGCGTGCTCTCGGTGGGCCGCGCGGTGTCGATTTTGCTGCCGGTGCTCGACGTGCTTGCCGCGGCGCACGAGCAGCGGGTGATTCACCGCGACATCAAGCCGGCCAACATCTTGCTGCACACGACCAACGCCGGCGACCGCGTCGTCAAGGTGCTCGACTTCGGCGTCGCCAAGCTGATGGGCGTCGGTGGCGAGAACCCGAGCGGGCCGGGCGGCACCGGCAGCCAGGCGGGCAGCAGCCGCATCATCGCGGGATCGCCCGCCTACCTGGCGCCCGAGCGCCTGCGCGGCCTCAAGTACGATGGACGCGCCGACGTCTACGCCACAGGCATCATGCTCTACGAGATGCTCGTCGGGCGGGTGCCCTTTCAGAGCCTCGACGGTGACCTGATGGCCGTCGCGCTGATGCACCTCAAAGAGCAGCCGCAGCCGCCGACGGTGCGCAACCCGACCCTGCCCAGCGGCGTCGATCGCGTGGTGTTGCAGCTGCTCGAGAAAGACCCGGCGAAGCGGCCCGCCGCTGCGGCCGCTGGCGAGTTGATCCAAGAGTTGCTCGACATGATCGACGGCTGACGGCGTCGGCTACGCTGCACATATGCGCGTTTTGTGTTTCGGATCACTCGCCGTTTTCGCCGCTCTTTTGGTCGCAGGCGCCGCTGTCGCTGTCGAGCCACCCGGCCTCGCGAAGCTGGCGAAGAGCGCTGACAAAGCCACCGCCGACAAAGCCCTCAAAGAAGCGGGCGTCGAAGAGCGCTGCAAGGGCGGCGCGCTCACGAAGTCCGATTTGAACGGGCTCTATTGCCGCCTGGTGGTCGGCGGGGCCGCTGCGCAGAAGCCGCTGGTCAAAGACGTCGACGTCGACGCCCGCGCCGGCGTGGTCGCCGACGTGCTCGCCGCTGCCGACCACATCGCTGCCTACGCGCCGACGGCGCCTGAGCCTGGCTTGCGGCGCACGCGCTTCGAGGCGCACCGCCTGGCCTGCAACATCGCCTTCACTGCCGTCGCCGACCTCGACGCGATGCCGGGCGAGTTTCCCGGCAGCGCGCGGGCGAAGACGCTGGTGGCGGGCGTGTCCGCGTCAAAAGCGCTGCCTGCCGTCGGCATGAAAGACGCCGCCTGCGCCTGCGCCGCCCGCAGCGTCGACCTCGCCGTCGGCGCCGACGCGTCTTCGGACGAGCAGGCCACCGTGCAGGGCGTGCTGACGCGCCAGGGCTGCCACGTCGGCGACAAGCTCAAGATCGGCGCCCGCAAAGACCCGTCCGCTGCGTTCACCAGCGCCGACGACAGCCTGAAGAAGTACGCCGACGCCGCTTCGCCCGAGGGGCGCATCATCGAGCTCGCCAAGGGCCGGCTGGTCGAGATGGCCCGCTGCACCGACAAGCACTTCGTCGACGGCAAGGTGAAAGACAAAGACAAGCTCGCCACCTGTGCTTGCGGCGTCGCCAAGCGCTGGCCGCTGCCGTTGAAGAAAGACGACGGCAACGTGGTCGCGCGCATCCCGTTGCTCGACGGCGGTGGCTTGTTCTTGCCCCTCACCGTCGAGGCCGGCGCGATCACCGCCTGTGCCGCCGTCGAAGGTCCGCTGCTCGCGCCTTGAGCTCTGCCACGCCTGACCTGCCCGACCGCGCGCGCCCTGGCCCAGCAGCAGCGGCGCATCCGCAGCACTTCGGCGTCGCCGGCCTCGTCGTCGTTGGCGTCGTCGTCGCCCGCGTCGGCGTCGTCGGCCACGCCCCCGACGCTGCCGGCGCTGTCTTTGCCGTCGTCTGCGGCGCCTTGTTCTTCTTCTTCGGCTCCTCTCGCGTCGTCGACGTCGTCGCTGCGGCGCTGTTGGGGGCGGCGCTGTGCGCGGTGCCGCTGTCGCGCGATCCCTGGGTGTCGTTCTTGGCGTTGTCGCTCGTCGTCGGCGTCGTCGCTGGCGTCGCTGTCGGCGCCGCCGCGCCGCGCCGCGCGGTGCTCACCGGTCTCGCCATCGCCGGCACGCTGCATGGGCTCGTGACGTTGTGGCAGCGCTTCGTCAGCTGGCCCGCCGCCCTCGCCGACGGCGCGCTGCCGCCCGAAGTGTTGGCGCGCATGTCGTCGCTGCGCCCGCTCGGGCTCTCGCTCTCTCCTGACCTCGGCGCCGCGGTCGCCCTCGCTGGCGTCGTCGCCGCCGTCGCCCTCGCCGTCGACCTCGGTGCGAAAGGCCGCGTCGGCGCTATCGTCGGCGCCATCGTCTGCGCCGGGGCCGTCGCCGTCTCGCGCTCTTACGGCGTCTTCGTCTGCGCCGGCGTGGGCGTCGTCGTCTTCGCGATCCGGCAGCGCTCGTGGAAGGCGCTGTCGCTGCTGATCGTCGCCGGCGTGGGCGTCGTCGCCGTCGCAGCCACCCGCGGCGTGGCGGCGCTGTCGACGTCGGCCGAAGAGCGGTGGCGCAACTGGCAGATCGCGGTGGATGCGTTTATCGACGCGCCCGTCGTCGGGCAGGGGCTGTTGCGCTTCGCCCCCGCGTACCTCGAGCGGCGCACGCCCGACGCCAACGTCACCCGCTACGCGCACTCGTTCGTGTTGCAGTGGCTGAGCGAGACCGGCGTCGTCGGCGGCGCAGCCCTCGTCGTCGCCGTCGTCGCCGTCGTCGCCGCCGTCGTCAACGGTCCGCGCACCCTGAGCCACAACGTCGTCGTCGCTGGCGCCGCCGCCCTCTGCGCGCGCGGGCTCATCGACTACGACCTGCACGTGTCGCAGACGGCGCTGCTCTGCGCGCTGCTGGTCGGGCTCGCCGTGCGCGCTGAACACAAGGTCTCTGGGCGCCACAACGCCGTCGCTGGCGTGGTCGTCGTCGTTGGCGTCGTCGTCGGCGGCGCGTTTGTCGTCAGAGCCGTCGTGCCCGGCGTCGTCAAAGGCGTCGACGTCGAAGCCGCCTTTGCCGCCGTCGCAGCAGGCGACGACGTCGAAGCCTCACTCGGCGGCTTCGTCGACGACGTCGCCCCCGCCGCCGTCGCCGTCGCCCGCGCCAGAGCCGACAAAGGCGACGTCGATGGCGCCGTCGTGCTCGTCGACAAAGCGCTGCGAAGCGATCCGGGGTCGGCCGCTGCGTGGGTGATGAAGGTGCAGCTCACCGAGGTGAAGGCCGGCGACGTCGAGGCCGTCGTGCGCGAGGCGGGTCGTTGGGGCGTTCGCTTCAAGTCGGTAGAGTGACGCCGTGGGCCTCGTCGATCGCTGGATGAAGAAGTTTCTCGGGGCCGACGCCCTGACGAGAGATGCCCTGTCGAACAACGCCGTCGCGAAAGACGCCCGCGCGAAAAAAAAGAAGAAGCAGGCCGCCGCGAAGGCCGACGGAGCGCCCGACGAAGACGCTGACGAAGACGCCGACGCTGGCGCAGTTGAAGACGACAGCGCGCCGCCCGTCGACGACGACGACGACGAATACGGCACCCTCGGCGCAGACGAAAAGAAGAAGCAGGCCGGCTTCGCGCTCGACGAGAACCCGGCGAACAAGAAGCCGCTGCTCGATCCGCTCGATCAAAACATTCAGAGGGCGCGGGGGCGGCTCACCGTCGACAAAGAGGGACGGCGCTACGCCGAGAGCGGCGACTTTCAGGCTGAGCTGTCGTCGCTCGACGGCGGTGGACGCCGAAAGGCCGCCGACGAGCTGCTCGCCGACGCGCTCTTGTGCTCGCCGTCGATGCAGCTGCGGCGGCAGCTCGCTGAGCGGCTGCTGCACCGCGG
>JANNAY010001315.1:0-2521 GCA_031384945.1 Deltaproteobacteria bacterium | reverse complement strand
CGCTGCTGTTCGCCACGCACTTGATGCTGTTCGCCACCGCGTTGCCACTGTGCGCGCTGGTCATCATCGTGTGCGCGACGACGTGGCAGACGCGGGCAAAGGCGCTGGCGTCGACGTCGTTGGGGGCGGCGCCGGCGCTGTGGTGGGCGTCGACGCAGCCGCCGGCGCCCCCGGGACTGCCCATCTACCCCACGCTGCAGGCGTCGCTCGAGCACCTCTGGGAGAACCTCGGCGATCTTCACAACGGGGTTGTGGATGGCATTCCCTGGATCGTCTGCGCCGCCGGCCTCGTCGTCGCCGTCGTCGCGTCCTTCTTCAGCGGCGATCGTCAGCGACCCGCAGACCGCGCGGCGAGCGACCTCGTCACCCGCGACGCAGTGGCCTGGGTCGCCGTCACCGTCGTCGTCATCGCCTTTGCCTGCTTCGGTCCGATCCGCTTGCCGCAGGTCAGCGTGGTCGCTGAGCGCTTCTGGTCGCTCGGCGCGGCGCTGCTCGTGGGGGTGCCACCCTTCGTGTTGTCGAAGCGCGCCCGCGTCGTCGTCGTCACCGCCGGCCTCGTCGCCGCCAGCGTCGTCGTCGTCGACCTCACCGGCCACTGGCGCGCGTTCTCGGCCGCCGACATGGGCGACTTCGACGCGCTGCTGCGAAAAATTCCGCCGCGCTCAAGGGTCGCGACGCACTATGCGTCGCCGTTCTCGTCGTACGGACGTCACAACGCCCTCTGGCACTGGGGCAAGCTGAGCGCCGTCGACGGCAGCAGCACCGACGACAACTTCGCCTGGCGCGCCACCTGCGTCGTCGGCCTGCAGCCCGGCGTACAGCCGCCCCGGCGCCCAAACCTCGACGCGCGCGGCCTCGCCGGCTGGGACTTTTTGCTGGTGCGCGGCAGCGATCCCGGCCTCGAGCGGGCGCTGCGCAAGCTGGCGCTGACACCGGTGACGTCGACGGGCACCTGGCGACTCTTTCGCGTCACGCCGCCCTGATCCGTGAACGGGGGCATGCTACGCGCGAGGCATGGGGGCCCTGAACCGTCTGCTGCGCACGGTCGTCACCACGCTGGTCGTGCTCGCGCCGTTTCTGCTCTTTCTCATCGTCGAAAAGCAGCGTCCGTTCCCCTTCACGACCACCAACGACAACTGGAGCTACTTCCTCCCCCTCATGAGCCGCGTGAGTGACGCCTGGCTGCACGGCGAGCCGCTGCGGGTCATTTGGGAGCTTGGGCAGGGTTGGTCGCCCGTCGACAGCGGACAAGTTGGCTGGCTCTCGCCGCTGCCTGTGCTCTCGGCGTTCATCACGCGTGTGATCGGCGATCCGATTTGGTTTCTCGAGGTCAACGCCGGCGTACACCTGCTGGTGCTCGGCGCCATCGCGCTGTGGGCCCCGCCGCCGCGGCTCACCGGCAGCGCGCGCTGGGCCACAGCGCTGCTGCTCTCGCTCGCACCCGGCCCGCTGATCGTCGGCATGAACTGGCACGACTACCTGACCCCGGCGCCGTGGTTTCTGGCGCTGCTCGGATTCGTCTGGCGCGCCATCGACGAAGACCGCGGGTGGACCGCCAGAGAAGCCGTCGTCGTCGTCGTCTGCGCCTTGTTGTTCTTCAGCGCCGGCCACCCGCAGATGGTGGTGCTCGGCTGCGCGTTTCTCACGCTGATGACCCTGGCCCTCGCCGAGAGCCGCGTCGTCGTCGTCGACGTCGTCGTCCGCCTCGCCCTGGCCTTCTTGGGCGTCGTGCCCGCGCTCTATTTTCTCAGCTGGGCGGCAGCGCAGGCAGCGCCGGTGTGGCAATCGGTGCGCGCCGACAAGGGGCTGCTCGACCTGCCGATCGCGCGGCTCGACGGCCTCGGATCCATGGCCTTTGGCCACGCCTTTTTCGACACCGGCGCCGCCTACTTTCTGCCCCTCGTGTTCGTCATTCCCGTCGTCGCGATCGCGCGACAGCAGCCGCGGCTCATCCTCGCGGCGTTGTTCATCGCCGCCCTGTGCGTGCCGAAGCTCTTCCCGTCGGTGGCGCACCTGTTCGTCGGGCCGTTCGCGTCGTTTCGCTTTCCCATCAAGCTGACTGTCTACGCAGGTCCTGTGCTCGCAGCGCTGTGGATGCACGAGGCCAACCGGCGGCGCGCCATCGTCGCCGTCGTCGTCGCTGTCGCCAGCGCCGTCGTCGTCGTCGGCGGCAACGACGCCGCCGCCACCTTGAACGGCGCCCACGCCGCCGGCGCGCGCAGCCTGCGCGACGAAGGAAGGCGCTGCCTCGACGCGCTGGGCATTCCCGAGGGCGCTCGCTTCGCGTTTGTCGAGCACGTGCCCTACGAGCGCGGCTTCTCCACCGTCCCGACGTCGGTGATCGCGACCTTCAACCACGCGGCGCTCACGCTCGGGCGCGAGACCCTCAACGTCTACGAGCCCCTCGAGCCCAAAGAGCTGTGGGAGGGCCATGCGCAGTTGACGACGTATTGGCGCAACCACAAAGGGCTCGACGACGAGGTCGGTGAGCGGCGCGAGCTGCGGCTGCGTCGGCTGCGCC
>JANNAY010001306.1:0-9629 GCA_031384945.1 Deltaproteobacteria bacterium | reverse complement strand
GATCCTGAACAGCACGTCGCCCCACCCGAGGGCCCGGCCTACGAACCGTCGGATCAAGCCGCCACTGGCAGCACCCTCAGCGAGGCCAACGCATCGGACAAGGGGAAAAGGCTCGATCGCGTGCGGGTCGACTCGAGCGGGCAGGCCCTCACCACCAACCTGGGCGTGCCGGTTGGCGACAACCAGAATTCCCTCAAGGCCGGTCTGCGCGGCCCGACGCTGCTCGAAGACTTCATCCTGCGCGAAAAGATCACGCACTTCGATCACGAGCGAATTCCTGAGCGCATCGTGCATGCGCGCGGCAGCGGCGCCCACGGCGTCTTCGAGTGCACCGCCGATGTGCGCCACCTGACAAAGGCGGCGCCGTTCGCTGCGGTGGGCAAGCAGACGCCGGTGTTCGTGCGCTTCTCGACGGTGGCCGGTGAGCGCGGCAGCGTCGACACCGCCCGCGACGCCCGCGGCTTCGCCGTTAAATTCTACAGCGACGAAGGCAACTGGGACCTCGTCGGCAACAACATCCCGGTCTTCTTCATTCAAGACGCGATGAAATTTCCAGACCTGATTCATGCGGTGAAGCCCGAGCCGCACCACGGCATGCCGCAGGCCGCCAGCGCCCACGACACCTTCTGGGACTTTGTCTCGCTGATGCCCGAGTCGACGCACATGTTGATGTGGGTGATGAGCGACCGGGCCATCCCGCGCAGCTACCGGATGATGCAGGGCTTCGGCGTTCACACCTTTCGCCTCGTCAACGCCGCTGGCGACAGCGTCTTCTGCAAGTTTCACTGGCAGCCGCTGCAGGGCACGCGGTCGTTGGTGTGGGACGAAGCCGTCAAGCTCGCCGGCGCCGACGCCGACTTTCACCGCCGCGATCTGTGGGAGTCGATCGAGGCCGGTGACGTTCCGGTGTGGGAGCTCGGCGTGCAGGTCTTCAGCGAAGAGCAGGCCGAGGGCTTCAGCTTCGACGTGCTCGACCCGACGAAGCTCGTGCCCGAAGAGTTGGTGCCGGTGCAGATCGTGGGGCGCATGAAGCTCGACCGAAACCCCGACAACTTCTTCGCCGAGACCGAGCAGGTCGCGTTCTGCGCGGCGCACATCATCCCCGGCATCGACTTCAGCAACGACCCGCTGCTGGCCGGACGCATCCACAGCTACGTCGACACGCAGATCTCGCGCCTCGGCGGACCGAACTTTCACGAGATCCCGATCAACGCGCCGATCGTCGAGGTGCACAACAACCAGCGCGACGGCCTGCACCGCCAGGCCCTGCACCGCGGCCGCGTCGCCTACGAGCCCAACTCGCTCGGCGGTGGTTGCCCCTACCAGACCGGCGCCATGCCAGCGTCGGCATCAGCGTCGGCATCAGCGTCGTCGAAGGCGGGGCTGCGCATGAAGAGCGGCTTCACGTCGGTGCAAGAGCACATCCGCGACGACAAGGTGCGCGGCAAGCCCGAGAAGTTCGCCGAGCACTACGCGCAAGCGACGCTGTTCTACCGAAGCCAGTCACCCGTCGAGCAAGAGCACATCGCCGCGGCCTTTCGCTTCGAGCTCTCGCGCGTGCAAGTGCAAGCCATCCGCGAACGCATGGTGTCGTCGCTGCGCAACGTCGACGAAGACCTCGCCGCCGCCATCGCCGACGGCCTCGGCTTCGAGCAGCTGCCGCACCCGATGCCGCGCGCCCTCGACAAGAAGCAGAAGCCCGAGATCGAGCTGTCGCCGTCGTTGTCGTTGTTTGCGCGTCCGTCACAGACCGGCATTCGCGGCGCCAAGATCGCGCTGCTGGTCGCCGACGGCGTTGACGGCGCCGCCCTGCGCGCCGCGCACAAGGCGCTCGCAGCCCACGGCGCGGTCCCGCGCTTCGTCGGACCGCGCCTCGGCACGGTGTCGACGCGCGACGGCGACAAGCTGCACGTCGAGATCGCGTTCGAGTCGGCGCCCGCGGTGTTGTTCGACGGCGCCATCGTCGGCGGCGGCGACGCCATCGCCGGCTTCGGCCCCGTCGTCGACTTCGTCAGAGACGCGCACCGACATGGCAAGCCGCTGTGGTTGATGAACGAAGGCGCCGCCCTCGCCGACATCGCGCACCTGCCCGCAGCCCTGCCCAACGGTGAGGTCGACCCCGGCTTCTTCGTCGGCGGCGGCGACGCCGAAGCCTTTGTCGCGGCCCTCGGGCTGCACCGCATCTACGCGCGCGAGGATGCGCCGTCGCCGTAGGCGCTCACGTGGGTCGGGCGCGCGGCAGCTCAACGGTGAACACGCAGCCGTGACCGGGGACGTCGCGGACGCCGACGGTGCCGCCGTCGGCTTCAACGCCGCGCCGGCAGATCGACAGGCCGAGTCCGAGCCCCTCGCGGTTCGCGCTGCGCTGCAAGAAGGGTTGAAAGAGCTCGTCGGCCTTGCCGGGCGGCAGGCCGCCGCATTCGTCTTCGACGTCGAATCTGACTGTGTCGGCGTCGGCGCTGGCGCGCAGCGTGACGTGCCTGCCGGCAGGCGTGAACTTGAAGGCGTTCTGCAGCAGGTTGGTGAGCGCGGCGGCGAGGATGGCGCGGTCGGCGCGGACGCAGATGCCGGCGTCGGCGTTGACGAAAGAGAGAGACTGGCCGTGGGCGTGCGCGTCGAGCGACGCTGCGGCCTCGAGCTCTTCCAACAAGCGGCGAACGTCGACGTCATCGGCGGATGAGTTGCCGGAGCGAATGCGCACGTCGGCGAGCGAGCGCGAGATCAGCGCGCCGAGGTTGCGCAGGCTGCGTTCGACAACGGCGCCGGTGCTGCCGCCGACGCCGACGCTGCCGTCTTTCAGCATCGAGAACGCCAGCAGCGCGGCGTTGAGCGAATTGCGCAGCTCGTGGGTCAACGCGCCGAGGCGCTCGAAGTCTTCGTCGAGCCTTTGCTCATCACGGCCGCGGGCGAATTCGGTGACCGCGCCGGCGATGGCGTCGTCGAGGCAGCGGTTGAGCGTGCGAAATTCATGGGTGGTGATGGGCGCGTCGGTCTCGTCGGCGAGCTCGGTGACGGCCTGGCAGATGTCGCCATAGTCGTGGACGACCTGGCCGATGGTGAAGCCCATCTTCAGCAGGGCGGCGCCGTGGGCGCTGGCAGTGCTGCTGATGGCCTGCTCGTCGGCGCCTTGAAGCTGCTTCAGAGTCGCGACAAGCTGATCGAGAAAACGGGGCACGCCGTTCTCTAACTCTTCATCGGTGGGGCGCGGCGCACGGCGCGCCTTCACCTTGGCGCGTGACCGCTCGATGAGCTCGTCGCGGTTCGCCAGCAAGAACTCATGCAGCATGGCGCCCCCATCTCATCTCGAGAGCTACCATCGGCGACGAAGACAACGCGTGCGATCTGGGCTTCTCGTTGCTGACCGAATGGTCTTGCTTGTGGACGATGAAGAAAATGTCCACGACGTCGGTGATGTGCACCTCGGACGGGCCCTCGCGTCGTGCACGCCCGTCGTCAAGTGAATCAGCGGGTGAAGACGCAGCGGGTGACGGGCACCCCGATGTCGGCCAGAGCGAACAGCGTGTAGCGCTGCCCCGGCGTCAACGTCGACGGCGCCACCTTCTGCTGCTGCCCCGCCGGCACCTCGCCATAGACGACCTCACCCGTCTTCATCGGCACGGCCGGAGGCACGGTGTCGACACGCCACAACGTGCCTTCGGGTACGTCAAGGTTCGGGGGCACGCCGGGGTTCGCGCTGCCTTCGTCGAGCACGTAGAGGTAGCGCGCGCGTCCGCCCTGCCAGCGCACGACGCCGTTGTCGTCGACGCCTTCACCGTCGACGCAGTCTTCGGGCTCGTAGATGGCCTGATCGTAGAAAACAGATGCGCCGGCGACTCGTTGGCAAAATCGGCGACGGTCAAGCCGCGAAACGACAGCTCGCCCTCGAAGAAGCGCTTCATGCGCGGCTCGTCGGTCGACGGCAGTCCGGCGGTGAAGCGCGAGAAGCCGTTGTTGTCGGCGGCGTCGTAGCTGCCCAGCAGCGACGAGTCGAAGGCGCGGGCGGCGAAGCCGATGCCCCAGTCGGTGAACGTGTTCGCGAAGTTTCCATTCGCTTCGGTGTCCCAGATGGCGGCACCTTCAGGTGTAATTGAACCTTTGTGACAGCAGGCGCAGGCGCACGAGTCGATCTGCGTGCGCACCCACGAGAGCTCGGCGGCGTACGTCGGGTCGTTCAACCGCGGGTCATCGAGGGGATGGGTCTCGTCGGCCGGCACAGGTGAATAGGGGCGTTGTGTGAGCACATTTTCACAAGACGCATGCTCTTCGTACTTCAGACCTTCTTGCGTACAACCGCTGATCTGGTTCCACGTGCACACGCTGGCGCCGCCGACCTCTTCGCAGGTCTGCGTCTCGGGCACGTAGAAGTTGGCGGCGTCGTAGGCGTCGTCGATGTCTTCGTCGCTGACGCCGCCGCAGACGGCGCCGTCGACCCAGGTGCCGCCGCCGAACAATTCGCAGCCGCGTTCGTTGCCGGCGCAGCTGCCGGCGTCGTCGCCGGGGATGACGAGCTGGATCGCGCGCTCGGCGTCTGACGAGGTCACGCAGGCGCCCTGGACGGCGTCGTAGTCGCAGGCGCCGACGACGAATTCGACGTCGTATTCGTCGCAGGAGGCCTGGGCGTCGTCGCGCGTCCAACCGGTGCCGCGAAACTCACGGCACTCTTCGAGGTCAGAGAAGCGGTTGACGTAGATGCAGTGGCCGAAGACGTCGTCGGGGACGCTGCCGTCGGGGCGGGCGCAAGCGACGACGGCGAGGGCGCAGCAGGAAGCGAGGGCAACGCGCATACCCCGTCAGATGCCGGGGCCGCCGCGGCGTCGCACCGTCAGGGCGTCAGCCAGCGCAGCAGCTGGTCGTACACCGCGGGGCTCGACAGCAGCCCGAGGTGGTTTGTCGGGACCGTGAGCCGATCGTCGAAGCGCAAGGACAGCGCGGGCTGCGCATGCACGCCGAGGGCGCTGTCGACGGCGACGAGCTCGTCGGCGGCGGCGGCGATGGCGCAGCAGCGAACGCCGGTGGGCAGGGGCGTCGGCGTGCGCGGATCGCCGCCGTGGGCGAAGCGATCGCGCGCCTGCCAGTCGGCGTCGACGACGTTGCCGTAGCGCAGGTCGGTGACGCCGGCGCTGCGCACACGCGCGAGGCCCTGCAGCGGCGCGCTCCACGGGGTCTTGCCGAGCAGCGTTTCGATGATGTTGCCGCCGCGCTCGAGGCTGCTGCCGTGGTGCGGCGTGCCGAGCGTGATCAAGGCGCGCAGCTTCTGGCGCCAGGCGGCGTTGTCGGCGAGGGCGACGGCGGCGCGGGCGACGAGGCCGCCCATCGAGTGGGCGACGATGACGACGTCGTGAAAGGCGGCGCTCTCGACGTCGAGCAAGGCGGCGAAGTCGCGACCGTTGCTCGAGGTGTGGCGTCCGCTGTTGTAGTGCAGCCACGCTGGCGTCAGGCCGAGGTCGCGCGCCAGCGCCCAACCATGGTCGTGCCCGTCGCGCAGCCACTGCAGGTGGTTCATCGAGCTGCCGTGCACCAGCACCAGCAACGTGCGTCGGTCGTGGGCGTCGTCGAGGGCAGGGCGCAAGGCCATCTGCACCGCGAGGGGATTGCCAGTGGCTTCGAGGTGATCGCCCACGAGTCCGTTGAGCGCGGCGCGCGCGCCCTCTTGCACCGCGCCCGGCGCGGCGTCGCCGAGCAGCGGCGCGAGGCCAGCGACAGCAGCGTCGACGCCCTTGCCGACGACGCCGGTGACGCCGCGGACGACGGCGTAGACGAGGTCGGTGACGACAGGAAATGCGCCGATGGCGCCGTGCATGCCTTCGACGACGTCGGTGGTGCTCTGCGTCGCTCGCACGACGACGGCGGCGGCGCCGCGCAGGTCATCGGCGACCTTACGCCGGGCCCGGTCCCGCGCCTCTCGTTGGCGAAGCAGGTGCAGCCGCTCGATCTGCGCCCGCGCGAGCGGGGTCTGCTGCAGCAGCGCGAGCAGATCGGCGCGGGTGGGTGCGCCGGGCAGGGCGGTCAGCGGCACGCGCTGGGCGAGACCGTCGAAGCCGATGGCGTCGACGATGGCCTGGACACGCGCTTCAAAGGTCTCCGACATGGCGCGAGCGTGTCACCTTTCAGCTGACGACGATCTCTTCGACGGGTCGCCGCGGCGTCGGTGGGGGCAGGGCGCCGTGGGGTCGGCCGAGCCGCAGCACGATCTGCGGCACGGCGCAGGCGCCGGCGAGCAGCGCCAGCTCTTTGCGCAACTCTGGCACTTCGACGCATTGGTTGAGAAAACTCGCCGCCCAGCCGCGGGCCGCGGCGACGAGCAAGAGGCGGTCGAGGGACTGTCCGGCGGTCAACCACGCGACGCGGTCGTCGGCGTCGGTGACGAGCAAGGCGAGCACCGGCGAGCCACGACAGAGCTCGTCGTCCTGGGCGGCCCGTGACGCCCCGAGGTCGAAGGTGCGGACCACCATCGGCGCGATGCGCGAGGCGACTTCGCCGAAGCCGACGGCCGAGCCCGGCAGACCGTCGCGGCGTTCGTCGTCGGGCGCTCGACACCACGCGGCCATCTCGGCGCGAAACGCCGGCGTCGCCCACTGGCGGCGGTCGGCCTCGGAGACGAGGTGCGCGAGCCGCAGCCGGTGCGGCTCGTCATCGATGACCACGAGCCGCGCGCCTTCACGGTCGGCGGCGTCGACGACGGCGGCGAGCACGGCGTCGTCGACGCCGGCGCGAAAGGGCAAGCGATAGGTTCTGCGCAGCGCCATCGCTGGAAACATCGCGGCGACCTCGCGGTCGCCGCCGGCGGTCTCGTCGAAGGCTTCGTCAAAGAAGGAGACGCGGGCGTAGACATGTTCGTCGGGGAGCAGCTGCACGCGGGTAACGAAGCCGTGGTGCGCGGCCGCGACGCGCAGGTGAAAGACAAAGGCGCCGCAAGAGACGGCGAGCTCGCGGCCGGCGGGGTCGACGACGGGTGTCAGCCGACGCGGATCGGGCAGGACGTCGACGAAGCCGTGGTCACCGTCAGCGGCGCCGACCTCGCCGATGCGCACGCGCCACGGTTGAGAGTTGTGCGTGCTCGGTGCCAGCTGCGCCCAGCGCAGCAGGCCGCGCATCTGCTCGGGCCAGGGCCTTGAGCGAAGCGCCAGTCCACGCTCGGTCGTCGTCGTCATGGCTGCCTCGGGTTTGGCGACAGCGCTGTGGCGCGCATCGGCCCTTGCAGCCGAAGCAGGCGCCGGGCGTGCATCTCGAGCCCCATCTGGCGGAGCGCTTCGTTGTTGAGGACAGCGCGGGCCAACGGAAAGATCTCTTGCTCTTCGTGCAGCAGATGGGCGGTGAAGACGGTCTGCAATTCATGGTTCACGGTCGCCAGCAGCTCGGCGTCGGGCGCAACCGAGCCGTCGGTGAGCGCTTGCAGGTGGTCGAGCACACCGTCGATGGCCTGTGCGACGCGCGCGTGTTCGAGCGCGCACGCGGCGATGGGGCCACGGGCGCGCTCTGGATCGACGTCGAGCAGGCGGGGCAACAACGACAGCGCCTCGTCTTCGTCATGCCAGCGCAGCGGGCCGCAAAAGAAGTCGCTGAGCGCCGACACCCGGATGACGTCGAAGAGGCCGGCGCTGGCGAGCCCGGCGGTGCTCGCAAACACCTGCAGCGCCACGCGGATGCTGCGGTGGAACGTCAACAGCGATGTGAGCGCGTCGGTGGGCGGCATCATGGGTGCTCCTGAGGTCAACGGACGGGGACGACCAACAAGTTCGTCGACGCCAGGCGCAGCAAGCCCTGCTCCGACGAGCCGTGCAGCAACCGGGCGAGGCCGCTGCGCTGGTGCGCGCCGAGGACGACGAGATCGGCGCGGGCTTCGGCTGCGGCGTTCCACAGGTGTCCGTCGGTCTTGCCGAGGCCGGCGGTGACGCGGACTTCGACGCTGCCTTCGCCGGGGAGGTCGTTGAAGATGGTGGCCAGCTCTGAGCGCACCAGCGTCTGCACCGCCGGATCGTTCTCGATGAAGTGCGCCGGGGGCGGTCCTCCCAACCGACGGGCCTCTTCGGGCGGGAACGACACGTGGCCGATGACGACGTCGACCGGTCCGATGCGGCGCAGCTGCACCAACCACGCGCGCAGCGCCGGCAGGGCGTCGTCGAAGGCGACGCCGGCGAAGACGCGCAAGGTGGTGCGGTGCGCCATCCACCGCTCGAGCACGGCGCAGTCGTGGAGCACCAACACGGCGCTCTTGGCGTGCCGCACAATGTCTCGCGCGACGCGTCCGCTGTAGGCGCGTCTGCCAGAGCTTTGCGGTCCGCCGCCGGCGCCGATGACCAGCAGATGCGCGTCGCGTTCAGCGGCCTGTTCAAGCAGCAGCTCGACCGGCGGGCGGCGCTCAACGACACGGTCGACCTCGACGCCGTGCAGCCGCAGCCCGGCCTGCTCATCGTCGATGGCGCGCCGGATGACCCCGCCGAGGTCGCTCGCAGCGGACAAGTCGGCGCCGGTGGCGTGGACGAGGACGACGACGTCGCCGAAGGCGCGGGCGAGGCCGGCGGCGACGGCGGCGGCGTCGTCGGAGGCAGCGGAGAGATCGAAGCCACAGACGATGGCGTGGGAAGCGTTCATGATCGGCGCTCTCGCAAGCGCCGCACCAGCCCTGCGCCGCGCGGTGACCCGCTGTCGCCGCCGCGCGCCGAGCCCAAGCGCTCAGCCGTCGAGCGGTCCCACACGCACCCGCGGGCGTCGCGTCGACGAACGTCAGAGAATCAAGTCGCGCGGGCGGCGAGGGCGTCGAAGCCGTTGTCGTCGACGATGACGGCCAATTCGTCGGCGAGCTCTTGCTCGCGGCGCCACTCGTCGGGGAACAAGCCGCGGGCGGCGTCGCGCAGCTCGTGCGGTCCTGGGGCGCGGACGACGTCGGTCAGGGCGTCGCAGGCGGCGACGACGGCGTTGACGGTGCCGACGTCGTCGGACTGTGGTGGACGGTTGCCGAGGCCGCCGATGTAGGGGCCCACCATGCGGCTCCACAGCGCCCGGGCGGCGATGCTGGCGCTGGCGCCGTCGCTCCACCACGGCGAGGTCTCGGGCAAGAGGTTGGTGAAGAGCTCGACGAGGGCGCCCCAGGGCGCCGGGTTTTCGCTGACCAGCGACGGCAGGTAGCCGAGCTCGCCCGACCACCCGACAAAGGCGAGGTCGACGCCGCCGAGGGCGGTGCGGTCGCGTTGGGCGCGGCGGGCGAAGGTCTTGAGGATCGCCACCGCGAGCGAGGGCTCGACGCCACCGCCGCGGCCGCACAGCTCGCGCAGCGGCACGCCGCGCGGCACTTCGTCGTGCACGACGTAGCGGACGCCGTCGTCGACGAAGTCGCGGTGGTCGTTCCAGAACGCGGCCTCGTCGGGGCGGGCCACGACGACGACGGGGACGACGGCGGGGCCGGCGCCGTCTTTGCGCTTGCGCAGGCCCCACCAACGTCCGGGGCCAGCGACGCCGCTGTGGTCGACGAGCACGAGGTCTCTGACGGCGAACAAGCGCGAGAGCGGCGGCGCGTCGTTGCGATCGAAGCGCAGGCGCAGGCCCACCGACGGCAAGCCGATGACCTCGCCGCCCGCGAGCACGACGTCGGCGCCGACCTCGACGTCTTTGTCTTCGTCGTCGAAGGCAGC
>JANNAY010001268.1:0-10929 GCA_031384945.1 Deltaproteobacteria bacterium | reverse complement strand
CGCAGAGACAAAGAGATCACGGAGGAGGCGCAGAACGAGAGGCAGAATTTTGGGGTTTGATTTTGGGGGCTCGAGGCGTTTTTGCCGGCTTTTGCATGTTGGTGCCGCGCGTCGAACGTCAACGCGGCCGCTCCGATGGTGATCGCGCCCGCTCGCGCTCGCGCCGCCGACGACGACGCTCGAGCCGGCTACACCCAAACCCTTCCCCTCTCCCTCCAATTCTCCTCTGTGATCTCTTTGTCTCTGCGATCTCTGTGTTGGTTTGGAAATCTCTGTCCCTCCCTCCCTCTCCCTCTCGCACAAAGAAAAATGGCGCCTGTGCAACCGCACAAGCGCCACCGTTCGTGACCCAACACGTCAGATGACGAGGCCGCCGTCGACGTTGAGGCAGGTGCCGGTGATGAAGGCAGCGTCGTCGGAGGCGAGAAACGCATACGCCGCCGCGATCTCTTCGGGCTTGCCGAGACGGGCGACCGGTGTGCGCTCGCACAACGCCGCGAGGTTCGCCTCAGGAACGGCGCGGGCCATCGGCGTGTCGATGAAGCCAGGCGCAACGGCGTTGACGCGGATGCCGCCGCGGCCGAGCTCGCGGGCCATGGTCTTCGTGAGACCGATGACGCCGGCTTTGGTGGCGACGTAGTTGGCCTGGCCGAAGTTGCCGTAGTGGGCGACGACGCTGGCTGCGTTCAAGATGGCGCCGCCGCGGCCCTGCTCTTTCATGATCTTCGCGACGACCTGCGACAGGCGAAAGACGGCCGTGAGGTTGACGGCGATGACCTTGTCCCAGTCGTCCATTGTCATCTTCACCGCAGACTTGTCTTTGGTGATGCCGGCGTTGTTGACGAGCACGTCAATGCCGCCGTTCGCTTTGGCGGCGACTTCGACGGCGTCGATGCCGGCGACCGAGGCGATGTCGGCGGCGACGTACTCCATGCGCTCAGGAAAGGCGGCCTTGAGGTCGGTCTGCTCGAGGGGACGCAGGTCGCACAACAGCAAGCGGGCGCCCTCTTCGTAGAAGCGCTGGGCGGTGGCTTTGCCGATGCCGCCGGCCGCGCCGGTGATGAGAACGCGCTTTCCAGAAAGACCACGCATGAGACGCTCCGAGTCGTTGACGTTGTGCGAGTGCGAGAAATGGGTGTGCGAGCGCAAGAGAAATGCTCTCGCGCTCGCACAAAATCAAGGGGGACGTTCAGACGTTGTTCATGCGGCGAACGCCGTCGAACCACGCGCGCGAGAACGCGGCGCCGAGCTCAAGCTGGGCTTCCCACAGGCGGGCGCCTTCGTGGTTGGCGCGCTTCACTTCTTGCATCGAGCGGTCGACCATCTTCTCGGTCTCGTCGGCGATGCGCAGCGTTTCTTTCTGCACCAGGCCAAAGGCGGCGTGAAACGGCGAATTCGACTCGACGCCCGGACGGTGGGTCTCGGACTTCTTGGCGGTGTTCTGGTCGGTCATGGCGGGCTCCTGAAGTGAGGCGGTTTGCTGTCCCGCTCAACCTAGGCCCGTTGTGCAAGTGCGTCAAGGATCATTGTGCAGTTGCACAAGATCCGGCGCTCAGCCCGACCAGCGAACGCCGGGAAAGAGCGGACCGTTGTCGATCAAGCGGACGCCGCCGAGCTTCACGGCCAGCAACAAGCGCGCCTCTTTGGTGACGAGGTCGAGCTTCTGCAGGGTGCGCGCGTCTCTGACTTCGACGTAGGCGACGGCTTCGGCGTCGTGGCCTTTGACGGCGTCGTCGACGACGGCGCGGGCGGCCTCTTCGATCTTGCGGGCCGACGATTCACCGCGTTGCAGGGCGTCTTGGCCGGCGACGAGGCCCTTGCTGACGGCGACAGCGCGGGCGCGGTCGGCCTGTGAGAGGTAGACGTTGCGCGAAGACATCGCGAGACCGTCAACCTCGCGGATGACGGGCATCGCCACGATCTCCGTCGTCAGCCGCAGGTCTTTGGCCATGCGGCGCACGAGCAGCAGCTGCTGAAAGTCTTTCTCGCCGAAGACCGCGAAGTGCGGCTGCACCACCGCGAAGAGCAGCGCGACGACGGTGAGGACGCCGTCGAAGTGGCCCGGTCGGTGGCCGCCTTCGAGGTCGCCAGCGGCGGCACCGGCGACCATCTTGGTGTCGAAGCCGGCGGGGTAGACCTCGTCGACAGAGGGGGCGAAGACGACGTCGACGCCGCAGCGGTCGCAGAGGGCGACGTCGGCCTCGAGGGGCCGCGGGTACTTCGTCAGGTCTTCGCTCGGGCCGAACTGCTTCGGGTTGACGAAGATCGAGACGACGACGACGTCGGCGCGGCGCCGCGCCTCATCGATCAGCGCGGCGTGCCCGGCGTGCAACGCGCCCATGGTCGGCACGAAGCCGATGGTCAGGCCCGCAGCACGAGCGGCCATCATGCGGTGCTGCACTTCAGACGCCGTCGTCAACACCGCGATCGGCGCCTTTTTCGGGGTCGGTGACAACGTCTTCGCAGTTGCAACACGCCGCTTCGCAGGCGCAGCACGGGCGCGCGCCGGCTTCTTCTTCTGCGTCTTTTTCTTCGTCTGCGTCTTTTTCACCGCGGTCTTCTTCGTCTGCTTCTTCGACTGTGTCGTCTTCGTCTTGGCCATAGGTCGCGGAACTTCGCCGATGCACACTTGTGCTAGCAAGGGGAGTGCACTCGGACCTCGCGTCGCTGCCGTTGTTGTCGGTACAGGCCCGGGGGGCGCACCAGGCCTTCGTGGTCGTCGACACCAGAGGCAGCAGCGTGCACGGCAGCCACACCGCCTGCGGCCAGTATGTGAAGATCGGACTGTTCGACGACGACGTCGCCCGTCCTGTCGCCCTCTGCAACAAGCCGGGCACAGGCACCTACGAGCTCTTGATCAAGCAGCCCGCGTCGCTCGAGGGTGACGCGCGGCTCGCGCGCATCTTGAGCCTGCAGCAGGGCGACCGCGTCGTCGTCGGCGCCGCCCAGGGCAAGGGCTTTCCCGTCGAGCAGACGCGGCTTGATCAGGGGGGCGGCGACTTGTGGCTGCTCGGCGTCGGATCGGGCATCGCGCCGCTGAGAGCCGTCGTCGAAAGGGTCGTCGAAGAGCGCACCGCTTGGCGCGACGTCGTGGTCGTCTACGGCGTCAGAGACCCTGGCGAGTTCGCGTTCGCTGATCGCTTCGGCACCTGGGCGGGGCAGGCGGTGCGCGTGGTCCCCGTCGTCAGCGCGCCGAACGCGGCGTGGATGGGCAAGCGCGGCTACGTGCAGGGGGCGTTGCCCCAACACTTCGATCACCCCGACGCCGTCCACGCCTTTGTCTGCGGCCTGCCTGAGATGGAAAAAGCGGTGGCCCAGGCTTTTCTCGAACGGGGCGTCTCCCTCGATCGCGTCCACAGGAATTGGTGAGATGCACACCCCCGACATTGAGCTGCTGATCGCCGACGACGACCCGACCATTCGCGACTTGTGCGCCCGCGCCTTTCGCGACGACTTCCGCGTCGTCATGGCCAAAGACGGGGCCGAAGCCATCGCCCTGCTGAGCACGTCGCGGCCAGCGGCGATTCTCGTCGATGAGATGATGCCGGGCGCGCCTGGCTCAGAGGTGCTGCGCATCGCCAAAGAGAAGATGCCCGAGGTGCCACGCCTGTTGATGACGGCGTCGGCCGATCCGGGTGCGGCGATGACGGCGGTGAACCACGGCGAGATCCACCGCTTCTACACAAAGCCCTTGAAGCTGATGGAGGTGAAGAGGGCCATCCTCGACCTCGTCGCCCGCGCCCGCAGCGACGAGGCCTTGCGCATCGAGCTGCAGACGCTGCGCACGCAGAAGGCGCAGACATCGACGACGCGGGTGGCGCTGCTGGCCGAGGGTGAGCCCGGCGATCGGGTTGAGCAGTCCGCTGTTCGCCGCGGGTTCGTCGTCGCCCGTGCCAAAGGCGTGAGCGACCTCGAACGCGTCATCGGCGCCGGCGGCGTCGACGTCATCGTCGTCGACGTCGGCATCGGCGACGCCGTCGTCAAAGAGGTCGCCCGCCTCGCCAACAACGTCGACGAAGCCACCGCCGTGGTCCTCGTTGACAGCAAACACGCCGGATCCATCGACGTCGCCGGCAGCCTCGCCCTCGCCTTTGCCATCGGCGCCTGCGACTGCTTGACCGCGCCGTGGCCCGATGAAGTGATGTTGTCGGTGCGGCTCGAGCGCGCCGCCGCGCGTCCGCGTGAGAAGCGCGAGCTGCGCCGGCTGACCTTCGACCTCGTCGTCGCCAACCGCGACCTGCACCTCGCCAACGTCCGCGTCGAAGCCGGCCAGGTGAAACTGCTCAACTCGTTGATGACGTCGCTCGAAGCGCGCGATCCGTACACCGCTGGTCACACCGACCGCGTCGCCGGCATCGCCATGCGCACGGGCGAGGTGCTCGGCATGGCGCCGGCGCGCCTTGAGGTCATTCGCATCGGCGCGCTGCTGCACGACATCGGCAAGATCGGCATTCGTGACGAGGTGCTCTACAAGCCCGGCCGCTTGAGCCCCGACGAGTTCGAGATCATCAAGGCGCACACGACGATCGGCGCGCGCATCCTCGACGGCATCGAGTCGCTCGCCTGCGCCATCCCCATCGTGCGGGGACACCACGAGAAGCTCGACGGCAGCGGCTACCCCGACAAAAAAGCCGGCGCCGACATCCCCCTCGAGGTCCGCGTCGTCTCCGTCGCCGACGTCGTCGACGCCATCACCAGCACGCGCCCGTACCGGCCCGGCAGCACCGCCGACGAGGCCTTCGCCATCATCGCGCCGATGACGGGTCCGCACCTCGACCCCGTCGTCGTCGACGCCCTCAAAGGCCTCCACAAAGAAGGACGCCTGAACGAGCTGCTCCAGGCCCGCGCGTGAGCGGCGGCGCGCCCGCTGGTCGTGACGACGTCGTCGCCTCGTCCGGCGGCGGCTGGCGCGTCGTCGATGCGCTGGTGCCGCGTTCGAGCCAGCGCAGCGTCGAAGAGCTGCGCCGTGGTCGCCTGTTCATCATCAGCAACCTGGTGCTGACGGCGGCGGCGCTCTTCTTCGCTGTGCTCGCCATCGACAGCGACGGCACGATCAACCTCGTGGCCTGGATGCTCTTCATCGGCGCCGGCCTTTGCGTCTGCAACCTGCCGCTGGCGCGCAACGCCGATTCGCTCGACGTGCCGGCGCGGCTGATGTGCGTCGAGCACATCGTCATCGTCTGGCTCTGCGGCTTCTTCGGCTCGGGCGTCGGCGATCCGTCGCAGTGGTGGTTGGCGCCGGCGCCCCTCGTCGCCGCCCTGCTGGTGGGACCTCGCGCGGGTCTCTTCTCCGCCGGTCTCGCCGCCGCTGGCGAGGTCGGCCTCTTCGTCGCCGAACGAAACGGCGTGCACTTCGAGCCACGCGGCGCCGACTTCGCGTTCTTCACCATGATGGGCATGACGACTGTCTTTGGCGGCATCGCCGCCCTCGTCTGGGCCTATGAGCAATCGCGGCTGAAGAGCGTCGCCCTCGTCGACATCACGCTCGTGCGCATCACCCAGACCAACGATGAGCTGTCAAAGATGGCCGCAGCGTTGACGGCCGCCCGTGACGCCGCTGTCGCCGAGAACCAGAAGAAGAACGCCTTCATCGACGATATGCGCCGCTTCTCGGTCACGCAGACCGCGGCCCTCGAGCGCAGCCGGCAGAGCACCGAGCGGCTGTCCTCGACGATCCGCAGCATCAGCAGCTCGGTCGAGACGCTCGCCAAAGCCGCCGCCACCTCAGACGGCGCCATCGACGGCGTCGTGGGCGCCAGCGCCGAGGTCGGCAAGACCATGGGCACCATGGTCGCCGCCGTCGACGAAACCGACAGCGCGCTCAAAGCCCTGCGCGGCGCCGTCGACAGCGTCCAGGCCGGCTTCGGCGCCCTGCGGCAGCAGGCGACGGCGACGGCGACGGCGATGGTGTCGATGGAAGAGTCGGCGGCCGCCGTCGAAGACAACGCCATCCGCACCGCCGCGCTGTCGTCGGGCGTCATCACCGACGCCGTGCGCGGCGCCGAGGCGATGCGTCGCTCGGTCAGCGGCATCGAGCAGATCCGCAGCACCGCCGTCGTCGTCAACGATGCGATGACCGAGCTGCTCGCGCAGATCGAAGAGGTCGACCGCATCATGAACGTCATCGACGAGGTCACCGTCGAGACCAACGTGCTCGCCCTGAACGCCAGCATCATCGCCGCCCAGGCAGGCGAGCAGGGCCGCGGCTTCGGCGTCGTCGCCGAACAAATCAAAGGCCTCGCGGCCCGCACCGCCACCAGCACCCGCGCATCCGCCGAGGTCATCGAGCTCGTCAAAGGACGCGCCCGTCACGCCGGCGGCACGCTCTCGCAAGCCATCTCTGCCGTCGACGCCGGCCTGACGCTCTCGCGCGATGCCGCCACCGCCCTCGACCAGATCTTGCGCAGCGCCACCGAGGCCGAGGCCATGGCCCGCGGCATCGAGAAGCGCACCGTCGAGCAGGTGCAGCAGGCTGAGGCTGTCGCCGCGGCGATGGGCAAGGTCATGCGCGAAGTGCAGCGCTCCGCCGACGCCGCTGGCGACCACTCGCGCACGGCGAGCCAGATCGACGACGCCATCCTGCGCATGAAGCGCCTGGCGCCCGAGCTGGCGCGCCGCGCCGACGTACAAACGGATTCGTCCCGCGCCGTCCGTGCCGCCATCGCGCAAGTGAACGCCATGGCCCAGCAGCTCGCCGCTGTGCAGGGCGAGCAGACCCGCGCTGCTGAAGTGACCTTCGCCAGCGCCGACGAGCTTCACAGAGCGCAGCAGGGTGTCGCTGCGGCGCTCGCGTCGCTGATGAAATGACGAGCTCGGTCTCGCCGCACGCCGTGCGCTGAAAGCGGCGCTCAGCTGCTCGCCGACGACGGGCGCGTGCACCACCACGCCCAGGCGATGAGCACGAGCTGCAGCGGCAGGCGCAGCCACAACGCAGCGGCGGGCAGGTCGGCCGCGCCGGCTTCGACGGGGAACAGCGCCATGTAGAGATTCGCCGGCACGACGGCGACGTAGAAGACGGCGAGGGCGACGCCGGCCTTGGCCCTTGTCGCTGGCACGAGGATGAGCACCGCGAGGGCGAGCTCGACCACGCCGCTGATCCATGTGGTCGGCAGTGGCGGCAGCGGCGGTGGCACCATGCGCGCAAAGAAGTCGGCGTTGACGAAGTGCATGGCGCCAGCGCCAAGCATGAATGCGGCGAGCAGCATGCGCAGGGCTGTGCGGGCGTTCATCTGTGATGTACGCCGCAGCCGTCGACGACGTTCGACGACGGGCTCAAAGGGCGATCGGCGGGCGGCCGCCCATCCAACGCGTGTCGCTGATGGCCGACTTCAGCTGGTAGCGGCAGACGTCGGCGCCTTTGCGGAAGCACTCGAGCTGAGTGATTTGCGCCGGCGCGCCGACGAGACGCAGCGCTTCGTCGAGGATGCCTTGCTCCATCGCGCAGTGGTGGGGCGTGTTCTTGACGAGGATGGCTTTGCCGGGCTGAAAGCCGACCACCTTCCATCCGCCGATGTCGATGCCGCGGTTGGCGAAGTGGTACATGCCGTCGATGCCGAAGACGATGTCGGCGGCGCTCTCGGCCTCCTGCTTCGTGCGGCGCTCGTGCGACATCTTGAAGAGCGTGCGGCCGACCTGCTGCAGCCCGTGCAGGCCCACGCGCTGCTCGAGCGTGTTCATCAGCTCGAGCAGCCAGGCGATCGGGTACCAGCCTTGCGGGTCGACGGCACTGAGCCGCCCGACCTCGGCCCCGCCGAGCACCTCGTCGGGGTTCTTCAGCGTCTTGAGCACAGCGAGAATGTCCGAGCCGATCGTCTCGTGCTGGGTTCCGACGTAGTCGCGCGGCAGCCGATCGGCCATCGCAGAACCGTAGCGCCGTCGTCGTCGACGATCGAGGTGCGCCCACTCGCTGACCGCGCGAACGCGATCCGGGTCACAGCTCAGGGTTGGTTGAACTGACCGGCGCAGTTGTCTTCGGCGGGCAAGCAGATGCCGCCGTCGACGCCCACGGTGGCGAGGATTTCGTCGGAGCAGCACAGCTCGGTGCCGAGGCAGTCGGCGTCGGTCACGCAGATTTCGCGGTTGTTGGGGTCGTCGCGGCAGGTGTCGACGGCGACGCACTGGGTGGAGGTGCCGGCGAAGCAGCACTCTTGCGCCGCCTCGCAGTCTTCGGGGCCGTCGCAGCCGGCTTCGACGGTGCCCTGAGCGCACTCGCCAGGGGCGCCGCAGGTCGACTGGCCACCGAAGATGGCGACGCAGCACGAGGCGGTGGGGTCGACGCAGGTGGCGTCGCCGCAAACGACGCCGTCTTCGGCGGTGCCGCTGTAGGGCGTGCCTTGGACTTCGCCTTCGCCTTCGCCTTCGCCTTCTTCGCCTTCGCCTTCGCCTTCTTCGCCTTCGCCTTCTTCGCCTTCGCCTTCACCTTCGGGGTCGGGTCCGCCGTCGAGGACTTCGGGTTCGCCTTCACCTTCGCCGACGGTGCCGCCGCCAGGCGGGCAGGCCGACACGAGCAGGGCGACGAGGGCGAGAGACAGGCTGGACAGGAGGGGAGCGCGCATGTGAGCCGTGTCCCGCACCCCGGGCGTTTTGCCAACAGGGTGAAGGAGCTCTCACATGAAGAAGCTGATCCTCTCGTCCGCCGTCGTCGTTGGCCTCGCCGCCAGCGCCTCTCTTGCGCAGACGCCGCCGCCGAAGCCCGCGCCGCCGGCCGCGGTGACGCCGCCAGCAAAGGCGCCGGAGACGAAGCCTGCGCCGCCGCCGGCCACGACGCCGCCGGCCACGACGCCGCCGGCCGCAGCGCCAGCGATGCCGCCGCCTGCGCCGGAGCTGGCGGCGTGGCTGAAGGACCTGACGAAGACCCTCAACTGCAAGAGCAGCGTCAAGGCCGGTCCCATGGGGCCTGGTTACACCACGACGTCAAAGGCGACGGTAAAGAAAGAGTTGAACGGATATTTCTACAGCACCAAATACGAAGAAGCCAAAGCCAAGGGCATGACGATGCCCCCCTACACCTCGATGGGCGTGATCGGCTTCGATCCGACGAAGAAGACTCTCGAGCGCGCCGACTACGACGGCATGGGTGGCATCGTGCATTGGTCGTCGTCGGGCTGGGACGGCGACAAGCTCGTCTTCACCGGCAAGGTGCTGCAGAGCAACGGCGACATCCGCGAGAGTTATGTCAAAGACGGCAAGGGCTTCAAGCACACTGTTGAGTTCAAGGGCCCCGACGGCAACTGGACCGCAATGGTTGAAAACGTCTGCAAGTGAAGAATTTCTTCACATGAGCAGAGCGGGCGCCGGCGACGGTGCCCTTTCTTTTTGCGCGGCGCTAAGGTCGGCGAATGAGGCCGTTGTCGTCGACGACGAAGCTGGCGCTGTTGTCGTCGCTCTATTTTTCGCAGGGCTTGCCCTACGGCTTCTTCACGCAGGCGCTGCCGGTGTGGATGCGCCAGTCGGGCATGGACCTCGCCACCATCGGGCTCTCGGGCATGTTGGCGCTGCCGTGGGCGCTGAAATTTCTCTGGGCCCCCGTCGTCGATCGGCTGTCGGGGTCGAAGATGGGGCGCCGGCGCGGCTGGATCCTGCCGTTGCAATGGGCGACGACCATCGGGCTGGCGGTGTTGGCCGTCATCGGCGACGGCGCCAACGACGACGTGCACGCGCTGCTGGTGGCGCTCGCGTTGGGCATGTTCGTCACCAACCTGTTCGCGGCGACGCAAGACATCGCCACCGACGGACTCGCCGTTGACCTGCTCGACTCGCGCGAACGCGGCCTCGGCAACGGCGTGCAGGTCGCCGCCTACCGCGTCGGCATGATCGTCGGCGGTGGTGCGCTGCTGGCGTCGCTCTCGCGCTACGGCTGGACGCCGACGTTTCTCGCCATGGCCGCCCTCGTGCTGCTGATGACGTTGCCCATCTTGTTCTTCGACGAAATGAAATGGGCGCGGCCCCAAACGCATCCAACGTCCAGTTCGACGACGACGACGGAAAAGGTCTCGCTGGCGGCGGCCTGGCAGTTCTTGGCGCGCAACCGCTACGCGATGTTGCTGTGGTGCCTCGGCATCGGCTTCTACAAAGTCGGCGACGCCTTCGGCTCGCCGATGGCCCGCACGCTGCTCGTCGACAAGGGCTATTCCGTCGAAGACATCGCGCTCTTGCTCGGCACCCTCGGCAGCATCGCCGGCATGATGGGCGCCCTGCTCGGCGGCGTCGTCGCGCGGCGTGGACGCCTGCTGGCGTTGCTCGTCTGCGGGCTCGTGCACGCGGCGCTCATGGCCCTCTACGCCGCCGCCGACGTCTTCGACCTCGACGCCAGCATCGTCGCCGGCCTCGTCGTCGTCGAACACATCACCGGCGGCATGGCCACGGTCTCGCTGTTCACGGCGATGATGGACGGCGCCGACCCGAAGACCGGCGCCACCGACTACACCGTACAAGCCAGCGTCGTCGTCGCCGCCAGCGGCATCGGCTCCAGCCTCTCTGGTTTTTCTGCGCAGACGTTCGGCTACGGCGTCCACTTCGTCGTCGCCGGCGTCATCTGTGCCGTCGGCACGCTCACCATGATCCCGCTCTATCGAAACAAGATCGCGCCGCGCGATCCGTCGTTTGATGATGAGCTGCGCGACGTCGCGCGGCCCGGCAATGTCTCGTCGACGACGACAGCCGCGGTCTCTGCTTCGCAAGACACGGAGTCGCTGCCATGAAAGTCACTGCCCTCGGCACCGGCGACGCGTTTTCGGCCGACCGCTACTCGTCGTGTTTGCTGGTCGAAGACGGCGTCACCCGGCTGCTCGTCGATTGCCCGCACCCGATTCGAAAAATTCTCAAAGAGTCGACGAAGGCGCGCGTCGACGTCGGCGACATCGACGGCCTCGTGCTCACGCACCTGCACGCCGACCACGCCAGCGGCGTCGAGGGCTACGCCTGGTTCTG
>JANNAY010001244.1:0-2841 GCA_031384945.1 Deltaproteobacteria bacterium | reverse complement strand
CGGCGAGCACACGGGCGCCGAGGGCGTCTCTGGCGACGCCGTCTTTGAGGGCCGACCAGGCGCAGAGGCGCTCTTTGAGATCTGGCAGCGTCCACACGCGCGCATCGGCGTCGACGTCGCGCAGGCGGGCGCGCTGGTGGGCGCGCGTGCGGCAGATCATCAGCGTCGTCACAGCCGGCAGATAGCGTCTGACTCACAGGTTGTGGAACCTTTGACGACGTCCCGCGTTCTCACCCGACGCACGAGACCGACACGCACACACGAGGCCGCACCACCGCGCCATGGCACTGTTTCGACTCTTCTTCGGCATCAGCCACGCGCTCGGATCGCAGCGCACGTTCATCCGTCGTCTCGGCGGGTTGGCGCTGCTGTTGATGGGCGTGCACGCCGCCGCCGACGTGCTCGACGACCTCGCCTACGGCGCCCTCGACGCCCTCGACTTCGTCGTTGACGAAGGCGTCGCCTCGTTTCTCGCCTGGCTGTCGTCGGCGGGGGGCCTCACGCCCGAAGGGGCCGTGCGCGCCATCGAGAGCTTCGCCGGCTTCGTCGACCTCGCCGAGAAAGACTGGCTGGCCATCCGCCTCGCTTTCGTCGTCGAGATCGGCCTCGATGTCTTGTTGCTCGATCTTGCCTGGGGCAGCCGCGACGACGCTGGCGTCTCGTTGTTCGCCGACTTGAAGCAGTCGGTGATCCGCTTGCGGCAAGCGTTCTCGGCCCTCGATCTCGAGCGCTTGTTCGCGCCCTTCGCCTTGACGGGCTTCGTCGTCGGCGGCGCCTTGCTCGCCGGCGGCGCCATCGAGCAGCTCACGCGATCGTTGCTGCAGAAGGTCGCGCCCGATTTGTTGGTGGCCGGCAACGTCGCTGCCTGCGTCGCCATCCTCGTCGTCGGACTGCTCACCTGGCGCTTCTTGCCCGACCTGCTGCAGGGCACCTTCTTGCGCGCCCACGATCGCGGTGAGCGTGCCCGCGCCCGCATCGCTGAGCGCCGCGCCAGCGGGAACGCGAAGCGAGCAAAACCCGCGCGTTTTCCTGCCCTTGCGATCTTCGCCGACGAGCTGCGCCGGGTGCTGCGCGGCTGGTGGTTGTTGCTCGCCGCGTTCGTGGCGTTCGCCGGTTTGTTCGGACAAGACCTCGCAGCGCTGGTCGAGCGCCTCGGGGCCGCGCCATGACCACGACGTCAGCGCGCGAGCTCTCGGGCAAGTTTCCGACGGGCGAGACCAGCAAGGCGAACCGGCGCAAGCGCCGCGGCTTGATGGACTTCGTGCTCGTGCTCGCCCTCGGTTATGGCGTGTACGCCAAGACGCCCATCGGCGCCGTCGTCGAGACCGCCGTGCGCGTGGCCCGCGGCCAAAAAGATCACCCGTCGTGGTTCGCCACCTTCAAGGGGCGCGAGACCGACGTGAAGTCGCCCGACAACGTCGACAACCCGACGCTGGTGCAAGGCGCGCTGCCCGCCGCCGTCGTCGCCGCCGCCGACAAACACAAGGTCGACGTCGACGCCGTCGCCGCCCTCGTCGCCGTCAGAGGCAGCTGCGACGCCGCGGGCAAGTGCACCGTCAACGCGCCTGACAAGCTCGCCTGGTTCGTGCCCGGCAAGTCTGGCGTCGTCGACGTCGACGTCGCTGCGGCGGCGTTGGCTGCTGCGCAGAAAGAGCTGTCGTCGAAGAACGCCGAGCTCTTGCTCGAGGCGCTGTTCACCGGTCCGCAGTCGCTGACGTTGGCGGTCGAGTCGGCGAAGAAGTCGAATTTGACGGCGCCCGAAGACGTCGAGGTGCACGCCGCGTTCTTCACGCCGACGATGCGGCGGGGTCCGCTGCAGGCCGCGCTGTCGGTGCTGCTCGTGCACCGTCTGCGCACGTTGGCGTGGCCCGCCACCGGCTATCGCATCACCTCGCCGTACGGCGAGCGCATCCATCCCGTCACCGGGTTGAAGAGCTTTCACAACGGCACCGACATCGGCACGCCCACCGGCACTCCGCTGCATTCAGTGCACAATGGTACGATCAAGCGCGCGAGCAAAGACAGCATCAGCGGCAACTACCTGATCGTCGACCACGGCCTCGGCATCCAGACGACCTTCTGTCACATGAGTGTCTTTGGCGTGGCCGAGAAAGACCACATCACGCGCGACGCAGTGCTCGGCGACTCGGGCGCCACGGGGCGCATCACCGGTCCGCACCTGCACTACATCTTGCGCATCAACGACAAGACCGTTGACGCCGAGCAGTACGGCAAATCCCCGACGCGATCGGGTGGGCTCGCTCCGCCGGTGCCCGAGAAGAAAGAGCCGCCGCCGCCGCCGCCGAAGAAGAAGACGGACCCGAAGAAGAAGCCCGAGACGCCTCCGTCGACGACGACGCCTCCGTCGACGACGACGCCTCCTTCGACGACGCAGCCTTCGACGACGCAGCCTTCGACGACGACGACGCCTCCGACGACGACGACGACAGAGCCCGCGCCTACGCCTGAGACGCCGCCGCCGGAGATGCTGCCGACTCCGCCGATCGAGACGAAGGCGCCGGCGCCGACTCCTGCTGTTGAGCCGCCTTCGGGTACAATCCCCGCACCATGATCATCAGCGTCGCGCTCTCGCTCGCCCTGCAGTCCGCTCCCGCGCTGCCCGCTTCGAGGCCGCTCGGGCCCTTGGTCGTCGACGTCAAAGGCGTGAAGAAGCCGACGCCTGTGAAGCCCGCGTCGGCGGCGGTGCTCGAGGTCGGCAAGAAGGTCTTCGGCGCCCGTTGCGCCGGCTGCCACGGCGCCACCGGCAACTCCGACGGACCGATCGGCAAGGCGCTGAAGCCGACGCCGCAGCGCTTCACCGACGCGCTGTGGGCCGCGCGC
>JANNAY010001212.1:0-1844 GCA_031384945.1 Deltaproteobacteria bacterium | reverse complement strand
GACCGACGCCATGATGCGCGGCCTCGGCGCCCTGTTTCGCAAGCCCGCCGTCGTCGACGCCTTGCTCGCCGCCCGCGCCGCCACCTTCGCCCCCATCGCCGCCCACAAGGTCGCCAAGGGCAAGCGCGTCGTCGTCGTCGTCGGCCACGACCCCCTCGTCGTCGCCGGCAAAGGATCCTTCGCCGACAGCGCCCTCGCCCTCGTCGGCGCCGACAGCGCGCTGTTGCCGACCGACCCACAGTGGCCGCAGTGGTCCCTCGAGGCGCTCTTGTCGCGCAAGGTCGACGTCGTCGTCGCCGCTGAAGGAGAAGACGGCGCGAAGCAACTGCGCGCACAGCTGCAGGCCCTGGGGCCGCGCGCGCCCAAAGTCGTCAGCGCCAAAGACCCGATCTTGATGCGGCCCGGCCCGAGCTTCGTCGACGACGTCACAGCCCTCGAGAAGCTGTTGCAGTGAGAGCCATCGTCATTGCCGTCGTCGTCGCTGCCGTCTGCGTCGTCGTCGCCAACGCCTGCGGACCCGATGGCTTTGCGTTCGCCGATTCCGCAACTGTGTCCCTCCGCTTCTCACGCGTGGCCCTCGGCTTCGTCGTCGGCGCTGCGTTGTCGGTGGCCGGCGCGGCGCTGCAGGCGTTGCTGAGAAACCCGCTGGCCGACCCCTTCGTCCTCGGCGTCTCTGGCGGCGCCGCCATGGGCGCCAGCGTCTTTGTCGCCGTCGTCGGCGCGGTGACGACGTCGGTTTCGTCGACGTTGTTGGCCCTCGGACTCTCCGGCGCCGGCGTCGTCGGCGCCCTCGGCGCCAGCGCGCTGCTTTTGCTCTTTGTCGCCCGCGACCGCGGCGAAGGCACGGTGCTCGTGGGCATCGTGATGAACTCCTTCTCGTGGGCGGTGGTCGCCGTCGTGCGGGCGCTGGTGCCGGCGTCGTCGCTGGCGGGGCTGTCGACATGGTTGATCGGCGCCATCGGCTACCCCGACGACACAGCCCTCGTCACAGCCGTCGTCGTCTGCGTCGCCGGCGTCGTCGCGTTGGTGGTCGTCAGCGGCGACCTGTTCTTGTGGCGCGGCGGCGACGAAGAAGCCGTGCGGCTCGGCGTGTCACTGACGCGCGTCAGGGTCGTCGTCGTCGGCGCCTGCAGCGCCCTCGTCGGCGTCGCCGTCGGCACCACCGGCGTCATCGGCTTCGTCGGCTTGCTGGTGCCGCACGCCGCGCGCCGCCTGTTCAGCAGCGACGAGCGCACGCTCCTCCCGGTCTCGGCCCTGCTTGGGGGCGGATTGCTCTGTGTTTTCGATGGCTTGGCGCGCCTCGGCTTCGCCGTGCTCGGCAGCGAAATTCCCGTCGGCGCGGCCTGCGCGTTGGTGGGCGCGCCCCTGTTCGCGGTGCTGTTGTGGCGCACGTCGCGAGAGGCGCGATGAGCCAGCGCGCCGACTCCACAGGCCACACGCTCCGTCTCGACGATGTGGTGGTGGGCGGGCGCCTGCGCGTGCCGTCGTTGGAGCTGCGCACCGGCGTCACCGTCGTCGTCGGCAAGAACGGCGCCGGCAAGAGCACGCTGCTCAACGTCGCTGCCGGCATCGCCCGCGCCGACAGCGGCCACGTCTTCGTCGACGACGTCGACGTCGCGTCGTTGGCGCCGCGCGAGCGGGCCCGGCGCATCGCCTCTCTTGGACAAGAGCCGGCGCACTTCGACGACACCGACGTGCTCACGCGCATCGCGCACGGGCTCGCGCCGCGCCGCGGGGCCCGCGCCGTCGTCGACGAAGCCACCCGCGCCACCGTGGCAGCGGTGGCTGATGAGTTGGCACTGACGCCCTTGCTCGCGCGCCAGCTCGGCACGCTGTCGGGCGGC
>JANNAY010001209.1:0-1743 GCA_031384945.1 Deltaproteobacteria bacterium | reverse complement strand
GCTGCCGCGGGCGACGTCGACGCCGGCGACGCGCGAGCGGGCGCCGTCGCGCTGCTGCAGGCGCAAGCGGCGCGGCGGCACCGCCAACGACAGCGCAGCACCGGTGGCCTTTTCGACCTCGACGATGACGTCGCCGCGGCGGTCGTCGACGATCAAGAACGATCCCTGGAGCGACGGCGCCAACGTCAACGTCGCCGCCGCGCGATCGAGGCGCGTGAGCGCGAGCTCGCCCTCGCCCTGCAGGTCGACGCTCAGCTGGGGGTGCTGCACGCCGCCGCCATCGAAGCTCTGGCTCACCGTGCGCGACCAGGCATGGCGGTAGATCTCGGCGAGGCTGACGGCGCCGTCGCCGTCGACGTCGGCGGCGCCACGCAGACCCGCGGTCACGTGGTGCGTGAACCAGGCGCCTTCGACGTCGTCGCTCTCTTGCGCGACCTCGCCGCGGCTCGCCGACGACAAGCGCACGCGGCCGGTGGGCGCCGCGTCTTTGATCAAGGTCACGTCGAACGCAGGACCACGGCTCGCGCCGCGCACAGCACCCGAGCGCACCGGTCCGGTGCGGCAGGCGTCGACGATGACGACGACGGCGTCGGCCGGAATCGCCGCCAGCAGCGCGTCGAGCCGCGCGAAGCTCAACCGCTCGCCCGCGAGGTGCAGGGCGCCGTCGTCGCCGTGTCCGGAGTAGGTGACGAACAGCTCGGCGCGCTCGCCGCGCCGCTTGACCTCTTCGATCTGCCCGCGCACGCGCGCCAGCTCGGCGATGACGTCGACGACAGTGGCGCCCTGCAGCAACGTCGCCCGCGGCGGGCTCACGCCGCCGAGCTCGACGAACACATCGCGCAAGCGGGCGGCGTCGACCTCGGCCCAGCGCAGCGGCGCCTCGTCGGCGAGTCCTTCGTCGTTGCCGATGGCGAGCAGCGTGCGCACCGCGGCTTGCGAGGGTGTGGCGCACAGCAGCGTGCACAACAGCGCTGCGGCGAGCAGCGCGCAGTTCATCGGCAGTGCGCCGGCCATCGGGAGTGCGCGGTTCATCGGGCGGGCGGCTCTTTCGTGAACATCAGCTTGGCGATTCTCGCCCGTGGGTGGCGCGCCGCAAGCTGTGCCGGTTCGATGAGTTCGACGCCGGCGAGTTCGTTGGCGTCGTTGGCGCAGGCGACGACGAGGGCTTCGGCGCCGACGCTGTCGTCGAGCACCAGCGAGTCGGGCAACACCTGCGTCCCGCGCGCGACGGCAACGGCGTCGTAGTGCAGCACGCGCTGCCCGTGCACGTCGACGCCGACGACGGAGCAGCGGGCGGCGCGCGCCAGCGCGACCTCGACGCGCACGGCGTCGCCTGCGCGCAGCGGCTCGCCGGCAAAGGCGAAGACGACGTCGCCGCGGCGCACCAACAACCGCGCGACGAGCCCATCGCCGCGCACGCGCACGCCGTCGTTGTCGTCGGCGCCGTTGCCTTCGACGACGAAGAAGACCGCGACGACGGCGCAGGCGGCGGCCAGCGGCATCCACGACGCCTGCAGCGACGCCCACCACGACGTCTTCGCGCGGCTGCTCGAAACGGCTTCACCCTCTCCGCTTGGGGAGAGGGTCGAGCGCAGCGAGGGGTGAGGTCTCGCGGTCGTGGCTTCACCCTCTCCGCTTGGCGAGAGGGTCGAGCGCAGCGCGGGGAGAGGTCTCGCGGTCGCGAGAAACACCCGCTGCTCATCGCGGCGCGCGGCGACGTGGGCGCGCAGGTCGGCGTCGGTG
>JANNAY010000939.1:0-5131 GCA_031384945.1 Deltaproteobacteria bacterium | reverse complement strand
AGTCGTACTCGCTGTCCCAGCTCGACTGGTAGAAGCGGCCCTGGTCGAGGCCGATGTCGACGTTGTCGGCGCAGCCGCCGGTGGCTTGGGCCTCGGGCACGTAGGTGTCGCCGTCTTTGCAGTAGGTGCCGGGCTCGGGCTGCTGAAGAACGCGGACGAAGAAGTCCATGCCTTGCAGCGCGGCGCTGCCCCAATCGCGGATCGTCGGGTACACGCGCAGCGTCTGGGCGCGGCGGTAGTAATAGAAGTAGCGGTACGCGTTCAGCATCGGCTGGTACGTCCGGGTGTAGAGGCGATTCATGTATCCATTGGCCCATGAACCGAAGGGATTCAGAACCCGATCACCACGGAACGCCTGGAACGGATAGTAGAACTCGTACATCTCGCCGGCGTTGTTCACGATCTCGGACGACGTGACGCCCATGTCGTAGCGGTTGCAGGTCAAGTTGCCGCCGAAGGCGAATTCGTCGCCGCAGAAGCTGTAGGGAACGGTGACCTTCGGCAGGTGGCCGTCGTCGCTGTTGAGGCCGTTCTGGTTGAGGAACAGCTCCATGCAGCCCGGGGCGACGCGGATGCCGAAGTTGTCGCACTCGGAGTCGTCGAGACCGCGGGTGAAGCTCTGCAGCAGCTCTTCGTGGATCCACTGCTTGAAGGGGATCGTGCGGCGCTTGAACAGGTTCTCGGGGTGGGCCTCGATGTTCGTTTCGCCCTTGATGTCGATGATCGCGGTCTCGTCGCCAGCCGAAGCGAGCTCGTAGGCGTCCTGGTAGAGGTTGTCGATCGCGCCGTCGTTTTCGCGTCCGCCGACCAGCTTCGGAAAGTCTTGCGGGTCGAGCAAGAACGTCTGGCCGATCCAGTCGCGGGCCACGAAGTCGCCTTCGCTTTCGTCGAAGACTTCGACGGCTTCGGCGTAGCCGAGCTTGATGGCGGCGCGGTCGTACAAGCCGATGCCAGCGAAGTCGCTGTTGAAGCGCTGGTGGTAGTCCATGATCGACGAGTACATGACCTCACGCGGCCGGTCCGAGAGGGCCAGGATGTCTTGGTCGCCTTCACGCAGACCGTCGGCGCCAACTCCCCAGTATTGCGGGAAGAAGTTCAGGGCGTCGGCGGAGCCTTCGAAGTTGTGGCGCAGGCCGAAGGTGTGGCCGAGCTCGTGCGCGGTCACGCCAATGAAGACCTGCTCACGGATGAACTGCACGACCTCTTCGCGGTTCTTGTCCGTGAGGTGGCTGGCGAGGTCAGCAATGGCGGGCTCGACCTGTCCGGCGAGGAAGCAGAAGTTCTTGCGACCGAGGTAGTCGCTGAGCTCTTCGAGCTTCGCCTGCGGCGACAGCTTCGACGAAGACTGCGTCGGCAGCGTGAACGGCGAGTTGGCAATGGCGCCCGTGTTGCCGGCGTTGGCCGCGACCATCATCTGCTCGGGGATGTGCTCGCGGGCCCAGTTCGACGGGCGGGCGTTCTCGAGCATTCTCGGCGTGATCGTGCCCTCGCGGAGCGAGCGCGGATCGTTGCCGAAGAGGCGGAAGGTCTCGGTCGTGAGCAACATCTCTTCTTCGAGGCCCGACTCACGCAGCTTGGTCATGCCGCGGTTCATCGCCGTCAGCGGCAACTGCACGAAGTAGTTGTCGTCGGACATGCCGCGGGCGCGCTGGTCGAACACCTTGAGGAAGTTGTCGACCTTGGCCTTCGGCATCTTTTGCGCCCAACGGTTGCGGACGCCTTCGACGTGCTCGCGCGCGACGGTGCCGTTGATGATGTCGCCTTCGGTGATCTCGCCCTGCAGCAGCTGCACGATGTCAGCGCCCCAGTTGGCGTAGGTGTCGAGGCTGGCGCCGTACATGTTGGCGTTGGCAGAGATGATCTGGCCTGTGAGCGGGTCGGCCGCCGAGGGGCCGTAGCCCAGCGGTCCGGCCAGCTCGGCCTTTGACGACCAGTTCAAGAAGTTGAAGCGCAGGTCACCGAGCTGCTGCCAGGTGAAGACGGTGACGTCTTTGTCGCCGGCTTCTTTGCGGGCCTTCGAGACGAACTCGAGCACCGCGCAGGACTCTTCCAGGTTGCCGTAGGCGATCGAGGCGATGCCATTGGCCGCGAGGTCCGACTGCATGTCGTTGTCATCAGCGTACTTCTGGGCCGCGGCGAGGTTGCAGTCGTTGCGCACGATCTGGAACATCTGGGTGACCTCGGGGAAGCCGTCGAAGCCCTCGTTCAGGTTCGTCGGCAGCGCGCTGGTCTCGACGCCGCGCGAGATGGCGACGACGTCCATGAAGGCCGTGTTCCAGTTGTCGTTGAGCGTCTTCGTCGCCGCGAGCAGGTCGGTGGGGAAGCCAACGTTCAAGACGTAGACGATCGGCTTCACCGGGCGGCGGTCGAAGGGAAGGACCTTGCCGTCGTCGCCGACGGACTTCGCCCAGAGGTTGTGGCGGTTGATCAGGCGTTCGCGCGCGTTGTACTGCGAGCCGTTCTCGCGATCGACCTGGAAGCGGTCGGTGCGGAAGTAGCCGAAGCGCGAGAAGACCGACGTCGTGAGCTCGATGCAGTCATCGGGGCTGTGGCGGTTCGGGTCGCAGGTGGCGCCGTTGCCGGGGGTGATGGCGACGAGGTTGTTGCTGCCGGTGGTGTCGCAGCGGACTTCGACGTCTTCGCATTGGCCGAGGTTGTCGCCGAGGCCGCCGGTGTCGGTGTTGCAGGCGCGGGCGCCGCCAGCGATGTCGAACGCGACCTTCATCGTCGTCACGCCGCCCTGGCCCATTTCGGCAGGCGAGCAGGGACGCACGAAGGGGTCACCGCCGACGCCATCGCCATCGCTGTCGTTGCGCGCGGTGATGGTTTCGTCGTTCGACGTCGACGTGAACACCGGCTCGTTGGTGCTGACAACGACGGTGTTGCCGACGATGTTGTCGACGTAGTCGGGGTAGTCGAGGGCTTGGTAGTCGTTGTCTTGCGGAACGCGCAGGAACGACAGCTTGGTGCGAACGGTGGCGCCGTTACAGGGCGACAGACCGTCGAGGTAGTAGCAGACGTAGGGGTCGGCGGCGGCGAAGCCGTCGAGCGTCGTCTCGATGTAGTTGTCTGAGATGCGAACCTTCCATGGATAGTTCGGCGTCTCGTTGGCGTTGCGGGTGATGCCATCGACAACGGCGTCGTTGTTCGCTCCGCCATCGTTGCCTTGGTCCCAGCTCGGTGCGTTGTTGGTGTTCCATTCGACACGCATGAAGTCGCGCTCGAACCAGGGGCGGTCGTAGTCGTTCTCTTCGATGACGTTGGTCTCGACGCCGTTCACCGGGTTGTATTGGCGCCGGATGTCGAAGTGGCTGATGATCGGGAACTGAACGATGACGTTCTGCTCGCCAGGGTCCGACGGATCGCTGCCGGGGACGCGCTCATAAGAACGGTAGCCGACGAGCCTGTTCTCGGTGACCTCCCACTTGATGCGCTCGAGGCTGCCTTCGGCGCCGATGAACGTATCATAGGTACCGAACTGCTTGTCGACGATCGTCGAGCGGTAATACCACTCACCGTCGAGCAGCTTCTTCTCAACCACGTTGGGTCCAACGCGGTTGATGTCGATGGCTTCGCCGCAGCCGGTGGCGACGACGCCGGTTCCAGCGAGAGCGCCGGCGATGGCAAACAACCCGATCAGGTTCTTGAGTTTCATGGTGGCCTCGGAGAGGTGCGAATTATGCTTTTTCATGTTATTGCTCCTCTCTGGTTCAGAAGGGGTTGTTGATCATCTTGTTGGCGGTACGCAGGTCGTTCACGTAGTCCAACAGGTCGTCGAGAGCCTCGCGCGAGGACTCCACACGATTCTGCAGGTCCTGCGCGGTGCACTGCACGTCGAGCGAGGTCAGGCCGGTGAAGCCGGTCAGGGGCGTGCCCTGCTCGGTCTCGCCAGGGACCACGGTGACGTAGTCGGTCAGGCAGGTGGAGACGAAATCGCCACCGTCGGCTTCCGCTTCGCGGCCGTAGCCGATGTTGCTGATGCAGCTGCAGTAGCTGTCGTTGATGGCGTCGCCAGCGGCGAGCTGGCTGTTGCAGGTGTCGAGGCGCTCGAAGCGGTCCTTCAACAGGTTGAGGCGCTTGACGAGGTCGAAGGCCACCGGGAAGTCGCCGACCTTCAGGCCGCGCACCTTGATGCCGCTGACGGGGTGCGTGAAGGCGAGGACGGTCTTGCAAGCCGGCGGGTTCGACGGCGTCGAGACGTTGCCGTCGGCGGCGAGGCTGGTGCCGATGACGCAGCCGGCGGCGACGTCTCTGCCTTCGGCGTCGTCGTAGGCGCGGGTGTCGTCGGTGGCGCCGTCGATGGCGATCTGCATGGCCTTGGTGAAGTCCATCTGATCATCCGTCGGCGAGGCGAGGAAGACGTTGGCCAGGATGTAGCCATAATAGTTGTGGTTGAAAGCGATCTGCGGAAGCACGCGGGTCATACCCGTGGTGTCGACCGTGTCGCTGGTCGGGATGATGTCGGGGCGAACGTACTTGCCGTCAGCGTCGAGGAAGCCGCCCAGCTCGATGTCGTTCTGCGTGATGATGTTGTAGTAAATCTGCGACACTTCACGCGGGAACAGTCGATACCAACCCGCGTCAAACAAGCGGAAGTCGGTGTTGGCGTCGACGCGGGGGAACCAGGCGTAGGGCACGGCCATGTTCACGAGCGCCTGCTGCTTCGTCCAGAAGTGGCCGACGTAGCGGATGTAGAAGTCGACGTAGTCGTCGGTGAAGCCGACGAAGAACGGACGGCCTTCGCCGAGCGGGATGTTGCCGTTTCTGAAGTCGCCCACGGCGTCGGCCATGGCGTCGACGTCGCGGTCGTTGCCGTTGCCGTCGCCGTTGTTGTCGAGGGTGCCGGCGGTGTTGATGATCTGCGCGTCGCAGAAGCCGAGGTTGCTGTAGGGCAAGGCGACGTCGAGGGCCTGCTCCGAGCGCTGGTCGGCCTGCAGGTTCGTCAGACCGAACAGCTGGAAGTTCGGGATCGTGTGGTAGTCGCCCGAGTTCGGCTCGGCGATGACGTGAGCGAAGTGGTTCATGCCCGTGACCGTGGTCGCCAGGTAGTCTTCTTCAGCGTACGTGCCCTTGAACTTCGGGTCGGTGGCGCGGAAGAAGAACAACCACTGCATCTTCTCGGTGAAGTCGT
>JANNAY010001185.1:0-4018 GCA_031384945.1 Deltaproteobacteria bacterium | reverse complement strand
TCGACTGAACATCGAACAAAAAGGGCGCCTCAGGCGCCCTTTTTGTTGTGTCCGTGATCCGCGACATTTACCTGGGAGGAGGCGCTCGGTATTGACGCCGGAATTGATCGCAACGACCGGAGCCTGAATGAAGACCACTCGCAACGAGCACGGCGTCCTCAGGCCTACAGAGTTCACCATTGAGCGCCCCGCAGCGGACGGTTTTCACACGGGCATCCTGGCCACGGCGTCTGAGCGTCTTGGGCGCATGGCCGCCAAAGCCAATGCGGCCTCAGCTGCTGGCGGCAACGGCCAAACCCTCGACGTGGACGGCATGGTCACCAAGGATGAAGTTGTGCGGTTCGCCGCCAGCAACACGGCCAAGCCTCAACAGCACGCAGCCACTTTGGAACTCCTCAAGCTCTTCGAACCTGAGGTGCGGCACGTCACGCTCCCCACAGCGCATGCGCCTGTGACGCGAGAGCGGCTCCGCGGTGCGGAGCCCGGGCAAGACAAGACGCGGGATTTTGTGCCCCGCCAGGAACCGCAGTACGTCGCCACTCTACCGCTGACGAACGCTCGCATTGATCTCGTCACCAGCGGCACGTTGAAGGAGGCTGAAAACCCCGGGACCCCCCGACAAATCAACCTCATTCGTCGCAGCCTGCTTGTGACCGTTGCTCCCGGCACGAGCTTGTTGCTGAAGGCCCAGACCGCCAATCCGCGGGGACCCGGCATCGTCACCGCGGAGCAAACCTTCGCCCACACCAACGGCAAGCCGATCGTTGTGCCCCACCTCCCAGGAATCGGCGCTGGAGCACCCACGTCGCTCACCGCGATTGTGATGAAGGGCAATCAGGTGTTGGAGAGCGTGCGTTTTGAGCTGCCGAGCAATCCCATCGTGGCGAACGTGAGCCTCGTCGACGTGGACTTCTTCTCAATGCCGTCCGAGATGCCCTCCAGGGCGAGATAGCGCCGTCGACGACTCGACATCTGCGACCTCGGTGCGCGTTCGCTAGCCGAAGTTCCACGCCGCGGGTAGGTCGGCGTCGCAGATGGCGCAGACGAAGACGCCCTCTTTGACGACGTTGCGCTCGCCGCACACCTCGCAGCGGCGAAAGTGAAACGACGTCGTGAAGTCGGTCGGATGCGCAATGTCGGCAGCGTCGAGGGCAGCAACCACGGCGGACCAACAGTCGGGATCGGGGCAATATCCTGTCGACTGGTTGGTGATGGCGACGACGGATTCGCCGTCGAAGAAGACCTCGCCGGCCGCGCGCACCGGTCGCCCCCGCGCACAAGAGACATGCTCGGATCGGCGGGCGGCGACGACGAAGCTGCCGTCTTCGTCGACGACGTAGGTGGCGACGACGCAGGCGCTTTCGACTTCGGCTTCCTCTGAGGCGCACCACCGCCGCAGCGCCGCGCGATCGGACAGGATCGAACCGCCGGGTGCGCGACGACCATCATCGAGCAGATCCGCGGGTCCGACGTAGAAATACAGGTGCATCCCGATCGACGTCCTGGCCGCACAGCCGCTTCACTTCATTCGATCCGGCCCGTCGTCGTCGTCATCGCGCGCGCCCGACGCTCTAGGCTGGGGCATGGCCGCACCGCTCCCGCGCGTCGTCGTGATGTTGGGCCTCGTCAGCCTGCTCACCGACGCCAGCTCCGAGATGATCCTGCCGCTGTTGCCGGCGCTGCTGCTCGGGCCCCTCGGCGGCTCGACGCTGGTCCTCGGCCTCGTCGACGGCGTCGCCGACGCGCTGTCGGCGGTCTTGAAGCTCGTGGCGGGCCGCCTGAGCGACCGCAGCCCGAAGAAGAAGCCGTTCATCGTCGCTGGCTACGGCTTGTCGACGGTGGTGCGCCCGCTGATCAGCGTCGCGATGGCGCCGTGGCACGTGGTGCTGGTGCGCGCCGTCGATCGCGTCGGCAAGGGCCTGCGCTCGGCGCCGCGCGACGCGATGTTGTCGGCCGCCGTCGACAAAGACGGCGCCGCCCGCGCCTTCGGCTTCCACCGCGCCATGGACCACGCCGGCGCCGTCGTCGGTCCGCTGCTCGCCGCTGGCGTGCTGGCCGCCGGTCTCGACGTGCGGCAGGCGATCCAGTGCGCCTGGATCCCCGGCGTCGCTGCCTTCGTCGTGCTGCTTCTGCTGCGCGAGCCGCCCGCGTCGACGACGACCACGCCTTCGACGGCAACTTCGACGACGAAGGATCCGCTGCCGCCGGCGCTGCGCCGCCTGCTCTTCGTCTGCGGCTTCTTCTCCGTCGTCTCTGTCGCCGACACGTTCTTGTTGGTGCGGGCAGGGCAGCTCGGCGTGCCGGGACCGCTCTTGCCCGTCGTCTGGGTCGTGCTGCACCTGGCGAAGACGACGCTGGCGTCGCAGGGCACGCGCTTGTGTTTTTTTGTTGGTTGTGTTGTTGTTGTTGTTTGGGTTATGGTTGGTGTTGGTTTTGGTGTTGTTGTGTTGTTTTTGTTGGTGGTGTTGTGGGTCGCCGTCGTCGTCATCGGCGCCGGCCACGGCCTGCGCGAGCCGTTTGAAAAGGCGCTGGTGCGCGCGCTCGCGCCGGTGGGCAGCGAGGGACGCAGCTTCGGCGCCTACCACCTCGCCGTGGGGCTGTCGGCGCTGCCCTCGGGGCTCTGGGTGGGGTGGGCCTGGGGCCGGCCCGAGGTCGGCGCGTCCGTGACCCTGGTCGCCAGCGCGGTCGGCGTCGTCGTCGCCGCCGCGCTCCTCGCGCTCGTCGCCCCACGTTCGACGCGCTCAGGCGAATGAAGCGGTCGACCTCGTCCCGACCCAGAGCGGGACAACGCTGACCGATCGGTTGGGCGACTGCCGGGCCTCTGCGACCCTGCTCGCCCCGCAAAGGAGCATGCATGCGCGCGTTGGTTGTTGGTTCCGTTTTCCTCGTCGTCTCTGGTGTCGTCGGCTGCGAAGGCCCCGCCAACGAGGGCGAAGGAGAAGGAGAAGGAGAAGGCGAAGAAGGAGAAGGAGAAGGAGAAGGAGAAGGAGAAGGAGAAGGCGTCGTCATCGGCGACGCAGACGTCTTCGCGGTCGACGACGCGACCGTCGCCGTCTTCGAATTCAACGGCGACCTCGCCGACGGCAAAGGCGACCTCGACCTCACCCTCCTCGACATCGCCTCCGACGGCACCACCGCGCCGCCGTCCGAGCTCTACATCGGCAGCCCCTTCGGCAACGGCTTCGTCTTCGCCGACTTCGCCCAGGTCGCGCTCGACTGGACGCCGAACACCGCGCTGCTGACGCCGCCGTACACCATCGAGATGGTGCTCAAAGAAGACGCGGTGACGCTCACGCGCTCGTACTCACGGTTGTTCACCTACGACGTGACATCCGACGACGGCTGGTACCTCGAGAGCAGCCGCTTCGTCAGCTACGACGACACCTCCTTCGGTCCGTTGGTGCTGCCGACGCAATTTCACAGCTACGCGTTCGCCAGCGACGACGGCATCGACCTCGACGTCTACATCGACGGCAACTTCGTCGGAACGACGACGACGAAGTTCACGCCGCCGGCGATCAACGTCGCGTTCTTCGGCGACGACAGCAACACGCGAGAGAGCTTCGTCGGCGTCGTCGAGGCCCTGCGCATCTCGTCGGTGGTCCGCAGCGCCGACGAGGTGCTCGCCACCGCCGTGCGCGTCGGCGCTGACGTCCTGCCGCCGCTGGCGCTCATCATCGACAATGACGGGTTGGCGCGCGAGCTGACGCCCGCGGCGCCGAGCTTCGACGTCGACGTCACGCACGTCGGCGCCAGCGACGCCACCCTCATCGTCGACCTTCAGCTCGATGGGCCTTTGGTGGTCAACGAAGACTTCACCGGCACGCTGACCGCGACGGTCGACGGCGTCGCGCGTACCTGCACGAGCCCCAGCCCGTGCTCCATCTCCGTCGTCTCCGTCGAGTTTGGACGCCTGCAGGTCCGCTACAGCGGCGTCGCCACCGACCCCAACGGCGTCGCCCCCGACGTCAACCTCGGCGTCGGCTACATCGACGTCGTCACCCCCTGAGCGACGAGC
>JANNAY010001177.1:0-1772 GCA_031384945.1 Deltaproteobacteria bacterium | reverse complement strand
GCTGCGACCGACCGTCGTGGTGTGCCGTTGGCCCTCAAAGAGACGGCCGAGAAGCAGAAGAAAGAGTTCACCAACGCCGACGGCACCGAGCGCCTCGTCAGCTACGACGGCCGCCAGATGCCCTTCGGCTCGACCGACGCGGCCAAGCTGCCCGCCGGCTCGTTCGCCTCGCAGCTGCGCGAGCTGCGCGACTACCGCGACGCCGGCAACGCCATCCTCAGCGTCGACAACGCCAGCCTGCACACGCTCACGTACTGCTACGGCACCCACAAGCCGATGGAAGCGTGGCTCACCAAGGTGCCCGAGAACGGCAAGCTCTCGGTCAACGTGCTGATCACGCCGTCGACGCACGCCGGCAGCAACGCCGCCGAGATGCAGAAGAACTTCGAGAATTTCTCGAAGACCAACAACTACAACGTCGAGGTCGTTTATCCCGACGGCACCACGACCCGCCTGAAGTTCGACGTCGAGGGCAACAGCCCGCCGGTCTACGGCAACGCCAACCCGGCCAAGAAGGGCACCACGGCCACGGCGTCGCCCGACATCGAGATCGACCTCAACAAGTGGGCGGGCAAGGGCGACATCAAGATTCGCGGCTGGGCCGACGGCAGCGCCGGTGTCGCGGGCTACATCGAGCACCGCGAGACCGTGCTGCACCTCGGCTGACCTCAGCGCGCGATCACATAGAGCTCGGCCTGGTCGCCGAACGCTGCGCGCGACCCGACCGGCAACACGTTGAACTCGATGGGGGCGCCGTCGGGTCCTGTCGCTTCTGAGCGCAGGCCGGTCGCTCCGCCTGACGCGCTCTCGACCGTGAAGGTCAGGTACGACGTGAAGCCAAAGACGATGTCGTCGTCGAGGTCGCCGAGGTTTTCGAGGGCGGCGACGTCGTCAATGTCGGCGCGGCGGTCGAGGGCAAAGGCGAAGGGCACGGCGACGCGGTCTCCGTCTTCGCCGTCGACGATGGCGTCGGCAGGCGGCGTGCCGAACGGGACATCGAGCCCCTGCCGGCGCTCGCCGTCGACGGTGAACTCGCTGAGCGCATGGGGGCCGCTGTCGACGCGGAAGCCGTCGACGAACCAGCCGGCGTAGACGTCGACGTCGACAGCGGCGGCGGCGTCATCGACGGGGAAGAGGATGGTGCGGTTGACGGGCGCGTCGCCTTCTTCTGCTTTTGCTTCTCCTTCTTTGCCTTCGGCGACGCCGCAGGCGGGGACGAGAGCGACGGCAGCGACGACGACAGAAACGAACAGGGGGCTCTTCAGTGACTTCATGTGAGATCTCCAATCAAGGTTGCAGGTCAGTTCTTCAGAAACGCGAGCCCGCCGATCGCGCGCAGTGATCGACGGGCCGCTCGATCAGAGGTCGGTTTTCTGCTCGGGCGCGCGCAGGCCAGGCGTGTGGCGCAAGAGCGCGCTCTCGCTCCACAGCAGCTGAGCGTCGGCCAGGGTCGATGTGGTGCTGAGCGCGAGGTCGGCGTCGACGTCGACGGCGGAGTAGGCGCCATCTGCGCCGACGGTGACGAAGTTGATGCCGTCGTTCACGCCCCAGGCAGCGAGCGTCTCGGCTTCGACGTCTTGCGTGAAGATCATGCGCGCGTCGGCGACGCCGAAGGCTGCAGCGCCGTCGACCTCGTCGAGAAAGACGCCGTCGCTGTTGAATTTGCTGACGAAGATGAAGCCGTAGGCGACTTCGCCGACGCTGCCGTCGGCGTTGTCGAAGGCGAAGCGCGTGTTGGCCGACGGCACCTCGAACGTGCGCTCCCAGGTGGC
>JANNAY010001158.1:0-4623 GCA_031384945.1 Deltaproteobacteria bacterium | reverse complement strand
CCGACTGCAGGTTCGACCGGGCGACGCCGAAGTCAGCGACCTTGATCTCGCCGAGCTTCGACAGCAGCACGTTCGACGGCGACACGTCGCGGTGCACGATGCCCATCGGCGTGCGCGTCTCGGGATCGATGGCGCGGTGGGCGAAGTGCAGACCCTGGGCGACGCGCGCGACGATGTACGCCGCGTGCTCCACCGGGATGGTCACGCCGCGCGCCCTGGCCCGCGACTGCAAGACGCCGAGGTCGGCGCCGTCGACGTGGTCCATGACCATGAAGTAGTCGCCGTCGGCCTCGCCGAGGTCGAGCACGGCGACGATGTTCGGGTGCTGCAGCTTGGCGCCGAGCCGCGCCTCATCGAGAAACATGCCGACGCTGCCTTCGTCGCTTTGCAGCTGCGGCAGCATGCGTTTGACGACGACAGAGCGACCGAAGCCGACGCCGCCCATCTGTCGGGCGACGAAGACTTCAGCCATGCCGCCGATGCCGATGCGCTCGAGCAACCGGTAGCGCCCGAGAATGTCGCCCTTCATCCCTCGACGATCGCCGTTCGTCGTCGGCGAGGCAACTCACGCGCGTGCTGTCCCACGACGTCGCTGTCGACGTAGAATTCGTCATGGCCGTCGTCGTCGAAGAAAGAGACGTTGTCGTCGACGGCGTCGGCGTCCACTTCGCCGTGGGCAAAGACAACGGCCCGAAGCTCGTGCTCGTTCCTGGACAGTCGATGCCCTGGCAGAGCTACCTCAAGGTGCTGCCGCTGTTGGTGCCGCACTTTCATGTCTTCGTTGTCGACGTCAGGGGACACGGCAAGAGCGAGCACACCCCTGGGCGCTACACGTTCTCGCGCCTCGGCGCCGACTGTGTCTCGTTCATCCGTGACGTCGTCAAGGCGCCGGCGATCGTCTGCGGAAATTCGTCGGGCGGCATCATCGCGCTGGAGGCGGCGGCGACCGCGCCCGACCTCGTGCGCGCCGTCGTCGCCGAGGATCCTCCGTTGTTCACGACCGAGCTGCCGCGGGCGCGCGAGACGTGGGTGCAGTCCTTCTTCGCGCACACGGTGAAGACGCTGCCCGACCTCGCGACCTACTTTTCGACGTTAGAGCTGCCGACCCAGGGCGACAAAGAGCTGATGTCGTTTCCGCGGCCCCTGGCGTGGGTGTTGGGTGGGGCGATTCGTCGACGTCAGAAGAAGAACCCCGGCGCTCCGATCGACATCGCGTGGTTGCCGGCGCAGGTGCGGTGGTTCGTCCGCGGCTTGAGCGAATACGACGTCGACTTCACCCGCGCCTGCGTCGACTTCTCCATGTATGACCTCGACCACGCCGCGATGTTGGCGGCGGTGCGGTGTCCGGTCTTGCTGGCGCAGGCCGCGTCGTTTGAGTCGCCGACGTTGGGCCTCGTCGGCGCCATGGCCGATCGTGACGTCGACAGGGCGCGGCAGGTGCTCCCGTCGATCATCGTCGAGAAGATCAACGCGCAGCATGTGGTGCACATCGCGCGGCCGAAGGTCTACGCGCAGTGGGTTCAGCGGGTGGCGCAGCTGGCTTCGTCGGGGACGGAGAAGGCGTAGTCGTCGTAGGCGATGCAGGTGTTGGTGAACGCGTCGCAGCGGGCGACGCGGGCATCGCAGCGGGCCTGGGGACCGAAACACGCATCCCCGGCGCCCGGCAGCGTCGCGCACCGCCCGAGCCTCGACACGAAGCTGTTTGCTGAGAGCTCGCAGCGGAGTCCTATCGCACACGAGCCGCCGGAACCCACGACGTCGTCGGTGATGCACAGCTCGCCCAACTGGCGGCGATCGCCGCAGGTCGAGGTGCTCGTGGCGTCGTCGTAGATGCACTCGCGCGTCGAGAACAGACCGCTGCAAGTGACTTCGTCGTCGATCCCGGCGCATGCGCCCTCGTCAACGACGGCGCAGACTTCGTCACCGCTGAAGGGATTGCACCTGTCGGGGCGGAGGGCGGTCTCGCAGCGACCGAGGCCGTTGTTGCCAGCGCAACGTGCGTCGGGCGTGATGTAGCCAGAGGGTTCGCCTGCGACCCGCAACGGCTGACAACGACCACTGACCGGTTCGCAAAACGTCGACGCTTCGCATTCGTTGGCATCGTCACAGGTGGCTCCGACAGCGCGCACCGGTGCGCAAACGCCGTCGACGCACGCGGCGGGTCCGACGCAGTCCGTCGCGTCGTCGCACGCGTCCCCGCTGCGCGTGCGGCAAGTGCCGTCGACGCAGCCGAGCGCGAAGTTGCAGTCATCGTTGTCAACGCAGCTGCCGCCCTCGGCGCGTCGGTCTGCGCACCGCCCGGCGAAACAAGCGGCCGAAACGCAATCGTCGTCTTCGTCGCAGCCCTCGCCGACGGCGCTTTGGCCGCACGTCCCGTCGACGCAAACGAAGCCGGCGCAGTCGCCATCGGTGCGGCAGAGGCCACCATCGTCCGCTCTGCAGGCGTTGAACCGACACGCAAGGCCATTCGCGCAGTCGCCCTCGTCGACGCAGCTGTCGAGAAGGCCGCAGTTGTCGTCGTCGGCGCACCCAGTCGCATCGCGGCACGTCTTGCCACAGGGCGAGAGCGCGTCCGCGGCGCACGTACCGACACTGCACTCGGCAGCGAGCACGCAAGGGTCGCTAGCGCCGAGGCGGGCAACGAGCACCGCCTGTGTTTCGGCGAGGGCGTCGAGGTCACATGTGGCATCGAGCAGGCGCTCTTGGATGCAGCCAAGGCCGCCACGGCGAAAGCCCACCGCGCCAGCGTCGAGAACGCGCCACGAACGCCAAGCATCGCGCCACGCGAGCTCGTCGCTGAATGCTGCGCCGAAGCTCACGATGAGCTGCTCCGTTGTGAACTCCGATTCGACGGACGCCAGCGCCGCGTTCGCCGGCTCGCAGCGGACGGCCCAGTCGTCGAGCGCTGCGAGGAAGTCGGCGGGGAGGTCGTCGATCACGACGTCGTCATCGGGGTCGCAGACGTCAACGACGGGCAGCACCGGCGGCGTCGGACATGCACAGACAAGCAGCGCAACCGCTGCGAACCACCGAATGATCATGCGTCCCCCCAAACGAAGCTCAGCTGATGGTCTTCTCGCTGAAGTTCTTGCCATCAAAGGTCAAGATCACCTTGCGCTGCTCGACCATCGTCAGCAGGTGACACGGCCGGGACCAGATGGCCTGGATGTTCTTCAACGTCTCGTGCGTGTAGCTGCCATCCAAGTCCACACCCTCGTGGGAGTGCTCCAACAGGAGCTCGGCGCGGTTCTCGAAGTTGCCGTCGAGCACCTTCACCACCGGCTGCCCGAAGTTGGTCAGCGATTGGAGGATCTTGTCTTTGACCTGCATGAACTCGCGGGTATCAATGACGAACGACTTTTTCTTGCGGTCGTATTCGTAGGCGAAGAAGCCGTACTCGCGGCAGAAGTCGACGGTGAAGAATTCGTCGATGAAGGTGACGTCCGAATAAATCTGCCGGACCTGGAAGATCTTCTCTTTGCCGCCGCCGGTGGCTTTGTCCCACCGCCTGCGCTCGGCCATGTCGTCGCACTCGTTCCACTCTTTGCCGTAGCGCCCGCGGTTCCACCGGTCTTCGATGTCGCGGTAGAGGGCGAGGCCCAGCGCGTAGGGGTTCAGCTGCTGGCGCGACGTCGCCATGACGCCCGAGTTCTTGTCGGCGAAGTCGATGACCTCGGAGCTGTCCATCACCTTTTCGGTCATGAGCTTGGAGTGCCAGTAGCTGGCCCAGCCCTCGTTCATGATCTTGGTCATGCCCTGCGGGGCGAAGTAATATGCTTCTTGTCGGAGCATATCCATCACATCTGATTGCCAACGTTCGAGCGGAGCGTGGTGCATCAAGAACTGCATGACATCGCGCTCAGGCTCGGGCGGAAACTTCTTCTGCTTCTTCGCTTCGTCTTCGAGCTTCTTCTTTTGCGAAGCGACGAACTCGTCCGGATTGATGTACCGCTCCATGTACTCCCGGTCGGTGGGGAGCAGGCCGAGCTCTTTGCGGCGATCCGGGGGCTCCATCGGGCCCTCGGGCTTCTCTTTGGCCTTGCGCTGGATGTAGGGCGCCTCGATGTCGATGAGGTTGTCGATGCTCAGGCACTTGTCGACGAAGGCCTCGACGGTGTCGACGCCGTACCAATCGATGTACCGACGGATGCGCGTGGCGTGGTTCGCCATCTCGTCGATCATTTTGCGGTTGGTGTGCTGGAAGCTGAAGTTGTTCTTGAAGAAGTCGTTGTGCCCACAGACGTGGCACATCACCAGCTTCTGATCGACCATCGCGTTGGATTCGAGCAGATAGGCGTAACATGGGTCATTGTTAATGACCATCTCATAGATCTTGTGAAGGCCGTACTCGTACGACTTCGACATGCGCTCGTATTCCATGCCCCACTTCCAATGGGGATAGCGCACAGGGAAGCCCATGTACGAGGCGACCATGTTGATTTCGTCGAAGTCCAACACCTCATAGTAGGTATCGAACATGTCGAGACCCTGCTCTTTGGCATGGTGCTCGACGAGGAGCTGCATCTCGGCGAGCTGGGGATCGAGCTTCTTCGGCATGGTGCGGGCTTTCGGCTCAGCGGTGGGGGAGACAGAGGATGAGGGCGACGGGGGCGACGGCGAGCG
>JANNAY010001131.1:0-1510 GCA_031384945.1 Deltaproteobacteria bacterium | reverse complement strand
GATCTCGATGATGGCCTTGCGATCGGCCTCGTCGGGGGCAGGAATCTCGATCAAGAACTCGAAGCGACCGGGGCGCAGCAGCGCGGCGTCGACCGACGACAAAAAGTTCGTGGTGCCGACCACGAAGATCATCTCGTTTTTACGAAAGCCATCCATCTCAGTTAGCAATTGATTGACCATCGAATGCTCGACGCCCGATCCCTGATACGTGCCACGGGCAGTGGCAAAGGCGTCGATCTCGTCGAAGACCAGCACCGACGGCGCGTTCATGCGCGCCTGGCGAAATACCCGGCGCAGGTTCTCTTCAGACTCGCCGACCCACTTTGACTTCAGTTCAGGACCGCTGACGATGATCACCGTTGCGTTCAAGGCCGTGGCGATCGCCTTAGCAAAGAAGGTCTTACCGGTGCCGGGCGGACCGTGAAAGATGACACCGCGCGGCAGCAGCTCTTCGAGGGTCTTGATGTCGGCGTCGTTCTTCATCGCGTCGCGTCGGTGCACGAGATCGATGAGCTCTTCGCGCAGCTTCTGCTTGGTCGGGCCGTAGCCGCCGATGTCTTTGTCGAGGTCGACGTTGGGCAGCTGCATGTCGTCGGTGACGGTCTGCTTGCGCAGCTCGGCGTAGATGGCGCGGCTGTTGGGGCGACCCGGCGGTGCCTCGACGCGGTGGACGAGGTCGCTGAACAAGCGACGGATGCGCACCGGGTTCAGGCCCGAGACGAATTGGTAGAGGCCGTAGGGATCAAACTCTGTCGACGACATCGTTCGCGCTTCGCGCTGCGTGATGAGCCGCGGCAGCGCCTCGCGTGGAATGCCGGTGATCTCGCGGCGCGTGTGAAACACACCGAGCAGCACCTTGGGAATCTCGAAGCTCGGATCTTTGAACGCGAGAAGACAGACCTCGGGGTTCTCGTAGAGCAGCGGGATCGCTTCGCGCGCTTCGAGCGTCAGCCCCGTGTGCGTCGTCGTCAGCACGTCGAGGTGCGGCAGCACGAGCACGGTGCGCTCGACCGAGCCGCGCACGGCGGCGCCGAGCTGGTTGATCATGCGCGTCATCTGTCCGGATGGCGGTTCGTCGGCGCCGCCGCGCCCATCGATGATCACGAGGCGCGGCGCCTTGCCCGTCGACGACACCGACTTTTTCAGCCGCGATCGAACCGCCAGCGTCAGGTAGAGCGCGAGCTCTTTGTCGCATTCGACGAGCACGCTCTGACCCTGCAAGAGCTTCTCTTCGAGAAACGCCAGGTCTTTGGCGCAGGCGGCGTCGACGGCGTCGTCGACGCGCAGCTCGAGCGGCAATGAGGTGATCGGCAGCGTGCGTTGGTTCATCACGGTCTTTCTGCTGTCGGTGCGCGGTGCCGAGGTCGGTGCTGGGGTCGATGCAGTCGGTGCGGTCGGGTCAGGGCGCGCGCATGTCGATCTGCAGCGTCGTCGTTTGTCCGGCCTTGATGTCGACGGTCTGGACCTTCTCGATGTTCTCGTGCTCGAGCCGCACGCGGTGTTTTCCGGC
>JANNAY010001085.1:0-1840 GCA_031384945.1 Deltaproteobacteria bacterium | reverse complement strand
CCCGCATGACCCTTGCGGGCCCAGGGATTTTAAGTCCCCTGCGTCTACCGTTTCGCCACTTCGGCCTCGTCACTTCGTAGCCGCAAACAGCTCGACACGTCGAGGGCTTTGTCGTCGAAGACCGAGCTCAAATCAGCGTGTGAAAGACCTGCTGCACGTCTTCGTCTTGCTCGAGCGCGTCGATCATCTTGAGCACTTCGGTGGCTTTGTCTTCGGGCAGCTCGACCGGCGTCGTGGCGATGAACTCGCTCTCGGCGATGAGGGGCGTGATGCCGCGGGTCTCGAGGGCGGTCTGCATGCGTCCGAAGCTGTTGAGCGCGCAGCGAATCACGATCTGCTTCTCGCCTTTTTCGCCGGTGCCTTCGCCGAGCTCTTCGAGGCCGTCGTCGATGAGCTCGAGCTCCAACGTCTCCATGTCTTTCACGTCGTCGGGGTTCAGACGAAAGACGCCCATGCGCGTGAAGCCGAACGCGACAGAGCCGCTGGTGCCGATGTTGCCGCCGTTTTTGCCAAAGGCGACGCGGACGTTGGTGAAGGTGCGCGTCGGGTTGTCGGTGGCGGTGACGACGAGGACGGCGATGCCGTGGGGCGCGTAGCCCTCGTAGATGAGCTCTTCGTAGTTCGCCGTGTCTTTGCCCTGGGCACGCTTGATGGCCGAGTCGACCTTGTCTTTCGGCATGTTGACAGCGCGCGCGTTGGCGATTTGACGACGCAGCGACGAGTTCGTGTGCGGGTCAGGGCCGCCAGACTTCACGGCCATCACGATGTCTTTCGTGATGCGCGTGAACATCTTCGACATCTTGTTCCAGCGGGCGAACATCGTGTGCTTGCGGGTTTCAAAGATGCGGCCCATCGAACCTCCTCGTCGTCAGACGCCCGCTTCTAGGCGCAAAACCAGCAGCCGTCGACCATCAGCCGTCATCGGCTGAAGCGCTTGCGCAGCGTGACGACGACGGCGGCGTCGGCGCGCAGCGAAAACATCTCAACCGGCGTGCGGCCTTTGACGACGCCGGCGGCGAGGCAGGCGGCGATGACGACGACGCCGAAGACGCTGTTCTGCCAACTGCCGAGGTCCCACTGCCACGACGGCAGCCACTCGGTGTCGGTCCACGGCCACCAATAGAGGATGGGCCAGCCAGGGCCTGAGCCGCACAGGTCGAGCACGATGTGGCTGTGAAAGGCGAGGCATCCGAGCAGCGCGCCGACGACGGCGCTCTTCAGGCGGTGTGACGACGGGCCGGTGCCGAAAACAAGCGCGCCGACGACGGTGGCCACGACGGCGGCGATGGCGCCGTGGGCCAGCCGGTGGTGCCAATCGACGTACGCCTGCTCAGAGACGACGACGCCGAGGCCATCGACGTCGGGGGCAACGGCGAGCACGGCGAGGGCGATGCGATCGCGGCGGCGTTGCAGGCGCTGGCCGAGCAGCCAACCGACCGCGCCATGCACGATGGGACTCACGCCTAACCCTCGGTCTCGTCGTCGAGCAAGCGGGCGAGGGTGTCGTCGTCGAGGGTGGGGGCGTCTTCTTCTTCGTCGACGGCGACGTCTTCGACGAGCCGGGGCGCTTCGCTGAGCCAGCCGGCCTCGAGGATGCGACCGCGCGCGTCTTTCTTCACGAACCATGAGACGCGCTCGACCGGCCCATCGCGGGTGCGAAACAGGTCGGCGGCGAAGACCTCTCTGTCGTCGTCTTTGGTCAGCGGCTCGAAGGTCGCCTTCCAAAACCCGTAGTCCCACCGCACGGGGTTCTTCACCTGCGTCTCGCCCTCGGGCAGCCCCAACCAGCGGGCCAGCGTGCGGTGAAAGAAGCCGGCGTCGACGTCGGCCGCGCGTTCTT
>JANNAY010000926.1:0-2128 GCA_031384945.1 Deltaproteobacteria bacterium | reverse complement strand
GCCCCGGTTTCGGGGGGCCAGGGGGCCTTTCGTCGACGACGATCCCGAGCTTCGCGCACAAAAAAAGGCGGCCCGTCAGGGCCGCCTTTTCGTTGCAAAGAGAAGCAGGAGCTCAGAAGCCCATGCCGCCCATGCCACCCATGCCACCCATGCCGCCGCCGCCGCCGCCGGCGCCAGCCGACTTGGACTTCTTGTCCTCGGGCTCGTCGGCGATCATGGCTTCCGTGGTGAGGAGCAACGACGCGACTGAGGCGGCGTTCTGCAGGGCAGAGCGCGTGACCTTGGTCGGGTCGATGACGCCGAAGGCGACCATGTCGCCGTAGGTGTCGTTGGCGGCGTTGAAGCCGTAGTTGCCCTTTTCAGCGGCGACCTTGTTCACGACGACGCTGCCTTCGTGGCCAGCGTTCTGCGCGATCATGCGCATGGGCTCTTCGCAGGCGCGCTTGATGAGCTTCACGCCGACCATCTCTTCGGCAGTCATCTTGACGAGCTTGTCGAGCGACGAGAGCGCGCGCACGAGGGCGACGCCGCCGCCGGGGACGATGCCTTCTTCGACGGCCGCGCGGGTCGCGTGCAGCGCGTCTTCAACGCGGGCCTTCTTCTCTTTCATTTCGACTTCGGTGGCCGCGCCCACTTTGATGATGGCGACGCCGCCGGCGAGCTTGGCCAGGCGTTCTTGCAGCTTCTCGCGGTCGTAGTCAGAGGTCGTGTCTTCGACTTGGGTGCGGATCATCTTGATGCGCGCCTGGATGTCGGACTTCTTGCCTTCGCCGTCGACAATGATGGTGTTGTCTTTGTTGACGGTGACCTTCTTGGCGCGGCCGAGCATCGCGAGCGTGACGTTCTCGAGCTTCTCGCCACGATCTTCAGAGATCATCTGGCCACCCGTGAGGGTCGCGATGTCTTCGAGCATCGCCTTGCGGCGATCGCCAAAGCCCGGGGCCTTGACGGCGCAGACGTTGAGCGTGCCGCGCAGCTTGTTGACGACGAGGGTCGGCAGGGCTTCGTTGTCGACTTCTTCGGCGATGACGAGCAGCGGCTTGCCCGACTGACGCACGGCCTCGAGGATCGGCAGGAAGTCTTTCATGTTCGAGATCTTCTTCTCGAAAATGAGGATGTAAGGCTCGTCGAACGAGACTTCCATGCGCTCGGCGTTGGTGACGAAGTACGGCGAGAGGTAGCCGCGGTCGAACTGCATGCCTTCGACGACTTCGAGGGTCGTCTCGAGGGCCTTGGCTTCTTCGACGGTGATGACGCCTTCTTTGCCGACCTTCTCCATCGCTTCAGCGATGATCTCGCCGATGGTGTCGTCGCCGTTCGCCGAGATCGTGCCGACCTGAGCGATGTCTTTCTTGCCCTTGGTGGGCGTCGACATGGCCTTGAGCTCGGCAGAGATCGCGATGACGGCCTTGTCGATGCCGCGCTTGATCTCCATCGGGTTGTGGCCGGCGGCGACGAGCTTGCTGCCCTCGCGGAAGATGGCCTGGGCGAGCACGGTGGCGGTGGTGGTGCCGTCGCCGGCGTTGTCAGAGGTCTTCGAAGCGACCTCTTTCACCATTTGCGCGCCCATGTTCTCGAACTTGTCTTCGAGCTCGATCTCTTTGGCGACGGTGACGCCGTCTTTCGTGATGGTCGGAGCGCCGTAGCTCTTCTCGATGATGACGTTGCGGCCCTTGGGACCGAGCGTGACCTTCACGGCGTTGGCGAGGGCGTCGACGCCGCGGAGGATCTTCTCACGGGCCTTGGTGTCGAAAATGATGGTCTTGGCGGACATGGTTGTCTCCAGTGTACGTTGAAAAAAGGAAGTTTGACGTCAGCGACGTCGGAGCAGGTCGAGGCAAAGACGAAGAATGCGGAGCCGCAGCCCCGCATTCGATCACTTTTCGATGATGCCGAGCAGGTCGTCTTCGCGCAGCAACAAGAACGTGTTGCCGTCGATCTTGACCTCGGTCTCGCTGTACTTCGAGAAGAGGACGCGGTTGCCCTCTTTGACCTGCAGCGGGCGCACGGTGCCGTCTTCGAGGACGCGGCCGCTGCCGACGGCGACGACTTCGCCTTCGAGGGGCTTCTCTTTGGCGTTGTCGGGAATGATGATCCCGCCCTTGGTGGTGGTCTCGGACTCAACGCG
>JANNAY010000924.1:0-1702 GCA_031384945.1 Deltaproteobacteria bacterium | reverse complement strand
TGAAGCGGGTGACGACGGGGTCGCCCCAGATGGCGGCGACGGCGTCGAGGTCGCCTTTGACGTGGGGGCGCAGCACCAGCCGCGGCGTTTCGAGGGTGGTCATGGCGACCATGCGCCATCGTGGACGACCACGCGGTAGCCGTCGGGATCGGCGAACGTCTTTGCCTTGGTGTTCCAGTAGGGATTGTAAGACGCGACTGCGTCGCAACCATGTTGGGTAAATCGCGCGATGGCTGCATCGTACCCGGCGCGGTCATCATGGTACAGCACGATCACGTGCTCAGCGTTGGGTGCGTTGCCGACGCTGCGACCGCGCTGGTGCGTGAGCTCGAGGTGCCATGCCGCGCCCGGCAGTCCGAGCATCACGCCGTCGAATCCGGCGTGCTCTCGAAATTCACCCAACACTGATAGTCCGGCAGCGTCGCGGTAAAATGCGACGCACGCGTCGAGGCGGTCGCTGGGGCGGGCGAAGCGCAGGTGCGGGATGGGCGGGCGATCAGGCAGCAGGCGAAGGCTCCAACGAAGACGGCGATGACGGCGATGACGGCGATGACGGCGACGGCGATGACGGCGATGACAGCGACGACGAGGCAGCATCCTTCTGCAGCTTCGGCTGTGCATCCGGCAAACGCGGTCACTTTCGGCGTGCGTCTCGGTTCCGTCACCCCGTGGGTCGGCGTTCGGTCACGGGGCGGGGCGACAGCCCGATGACGCGACCTCGTCACCATCGCCTTGCGTGTCGCGCTCGCGGTGCGCTTGGAGGTGATCGTGAAACAGCTGTTCGCGTTCCTGGTCGGCGCCGTCGTCGTCGCTGCTGTCGCCCTCGGCCTCGGCTACTTCGGCGACCGCGTCTCGCTGGCCGTCGTCGCCACTGTCTTCATCGGCCTCTGCTGTTTGATCTGGCTCGTCGCCATCGTGGTGTTGCCCTGGAACACGTACTTTCAGGCCCGCCACCTCTTGAACGAGATCGCCAGGTCGCGCGAGCGGGGCGTCGAGGTGCCGGCGCCGCAAGAGCAGAAGGCCAACGCCGTCGCCCGCCGCATGCTGCGCATCTCGATCGGGCTGCACCTCGGCAGCGCCCTCGTCGTCGGCGCCGGCTCTTTCGTCTACGGCGACCGCACCGGCTACGTCTTCGCCGCGCTCTTCTTGTTGTCGACGTTGTTTCGCCCCGCGGTCGAGTACCACCGCTACCTGCGGCAGCTGCTCAGCGACGCCCTCGTCGAGATCAAGTATCCGCGCGACGACGTGATGCAGCTCGTCTACGAGGTCAAGGGGCTCGTCTCGACCGTCGAGCAGCAGCGCCTTGAGCTGCTCGAGCTCAGCAAAGAAGACAGCCGCCTGCGCACCGAGATGGAGGCGCGCACCGACGACGCCCGTCGACGACTCGACGCTGTCGCGCGGCGCTTCGAAGAGACCATCGACCGCCTCACCGACAACCAGGAGATCATCTCGGGCATCAAGGCCTTCTTGCGCCTCGTGCAGAAGCCCGGCTGAGATCGTTGCTGGGGCTTGCGCCGGTGACGGGCTTGCCGCGCGTGGCCGCGTTGGGCGAGCGAGGAAGTGAGGGAACAGAGAGACGGAGATGCGAAGAAAGCACAGAGATCGCAGAGGACACAGAGAGCACAGAGGGATCACGGCAGAAGAGATGCTTTTCAATGCGGAGAAGGGGGAGGGTTCTTTGGCCGCCTTTGCCACCCTCAGG
>JANNAY010000922.1:0-3365 GCA_031384945.1 Deltaproteobacteria bacterium | reverse complement strand
CGCCAACCTGCGGCCTGCGCCAAGAAGCCAACGATCTGTTGTCAAGAACGCGACGGTCGCACCGATTCCAGGTTGACCCTGGAGGACGTGATGGCTGACAGCGAATCGATCGACAGCGCCCGTTTGCAAATGTTTCTCGATGTCGACCTCGAGCTCGCCGTCGAGATCGGCCGGGCGCGTCTGTCGCTCGAACAGGTGCTCGCCCTCGAAGAGGGCTCGTCGATCCCCCTGGACAAAGCCGCCGGCGACTTGCTCGACGTCTACGTCAACGGCCGCCTCGTCGCCCGCGGCGAAGCCGTCGTCGTCGGCGACCAGCTCGGACTGCGCATCGTCGAAGTGACGAGCCGGGCCGAGCGCATGGGCTCTCAACGCTGAACGTCGAGGAGACATCCCATGCTGCCGCTCGTCTTGTTCTTGGCTGCTGCTGACCCCTCGCCCTCGCTGGCGGCCATCGTGGCCCTCGGCAAGGGCGATCCTCCTGCCGAAGTGACGCCTGCAGCAGCGCCTGCGCCAACCACGCCGACGTCGCCCGCGATGACGGCGGCGAGCGTACCCGCGCCGCTGCTGACGAAGAAAGACGAGCCGACCTCGTGGCCCGGCGTCGTCGCCTTTGCCGTGCTCGTCGGCGTCGCCAGCTTCGTCTTGTGGAAGAAGAAGCAGACGTCGACGTCGACGAAGCTGCTGACGCTGAAAGACGCCGTCGCGGTCGGCAAAGGCCGGTCGCTGATCGTCGCTGATGTGGGCGGACGCCGGGTGCTTCTGTCGTCGTCAGAGGCGGGCATCGCGATGCTGCTCGACCTCGGCATTGCGCCGAACGACGAAGAAATCGATGTCGCTGGACCAGTCCAGGCCAAAGCCGACGCCCGCGCCGACAAAGATGCAACCGACTTCGCTGCGGCGCTCGCCGAAGAAGTCCGGCTGCCGACCGCGGCCAGAGCCGGGGTCAGCGTCGATGTCGAAGGCCAAGAAATTCAACGCCGCCTCGAGAAGGCACGCGACGCGAGGGCCGCATGAATGCAGCGCAGCAAGGACTGCACATTGCCGTCGACGGCGGTGGCGGTTCGACCCTCAAGATCTTCTTTCTTCTCACCGTCATCTCGCTGCTGCCGGCCCTCGTACTTTCGATGACCGCCTTTGTGCGCGTCACCATCGTGCTCTCGTTCTTGCGCACGGCGCTCGGCACGCCGCAGCTGCCTCCCAACCCCGTGCTCATCGGTCTGTCGTTGTTTCTGACGTTCTTCATCATGGGCAACACCCTCGATGACCTGCACGCCAAGGTGTTGAAGCCCTACCTCGACGATGAGATCGAGAACACCGAGGCGGCCGAGCGCGCCACCGTCGTGATCAAGAGCTTCATCGTGCCGCAGACGCGCGACGAAGACCTCGCCCTCTTCTACGACCTCGCGCGGCTGCCACCCCCAGCCACCGTCGACGACATTCCGCTGCGCGTGGCAGTGCCCGCGTTCTTGACCAGCGAGCTGACGACCGCGTTCAAGATGGGCCTCTATCTCTTTATTCCACTCGTCATCATCGACTTGCTCGTGGCCAGCGTCTTGATGTCGCTCGGCATGATGATGGTGCCGCCGCAGATGGTCGCCTTGCCCTTGAAACTCGCAGTCTTCTTGATGGCTGACGGCTGGCGCCTTGTCATCGCTGCCCTGGCGCGGAGCTTTCATGGCGCTTGAGCTGCCCAATGTCTTGCTGCGCGAAGGGCTCGTGCAGCTGCTGACAGCCGCCGGACCGTTTCTCGTCGGCCTGCTCGTCGTCGGCCTCGTCGTCGGCGTGCTGCAGGCGATGACCCAGGTGCACGACGCCGCTGTCGGGTTCTTGCCCCGGCTTCTCACGGTCATCCTGCTCATCACGCTGGTCGGCGGCTCGGTGGTCGACCGCCTCGCCGCCTTCTTCGCCTCTTCGGTCGTGCGCATGGCGGGCGGATAGCGCCATGAAGACCCTGGTGTTGTCGTCGATGACTGCGGGAAGGAGGCGTTCGTCGTGAATGTCGGCATCGACGCGACGATGTCGGCGCAACTCACAACCATGATTGTGGGGTTCGTGTTGGTGCTGTGCCGCGTCTCGGCTTTTGTCGTCACAGGCCCCATCTTTTCGGCCCGCTTCATCCCCGGCCGCGTGCGCGTCGTCATCGCTGTTGTCGTCAGCTTCGTCGCCTATGTCGGCGCTGGCTGTCCGCGACCGCCGAGCACCGACCTGCTTGTGGTCGCCAGAGAGACCGGGCTCGGGCTCGTCATGGGACTCGTCGCGCGGGCGACGCTCGAGGCAGCGCTCGGCCTCGGACAGATTTTCTCGGGCCAGATCGGTTTCGCCTTTGCGTCGACCGTCGATCCCCTCGCTGGACACCAGAGCGACGCGGTCTCTGACCTCATCTCGTTTCTGGCGTTGTCACTCGCCGTCGCCATGGGCCTGCACCGCGAAGCGATCGTGCTGTTGTGTGCGTCGGTGCAGCACCTGCCGCCCGGCGCCGACGTCGACGTCGCGGGCTTTGTCGGCAGCGCCATCGAACAGCTGACCGGTTCGTGCGCGCTGGCGGCACGGCTGGCGTTTCCGCTGCTCGCGACGACGAGCGCTGGCTATGTGGCCATGGGCTTCATCGGCAAGGGCGCGCCGGTGCTCGGTGTGCAGGGGCTTGGCTTCACGATTCCAGTCATCGCCGGCGGGTTCGCGCTCTACACGTTGGCGCCGACCGCGGCCGAGTTGGTCGCGCGGGCGACGGTCCAGGCATTGCATTCGTTCAGCGACTCCACCTGAAGAGGCGCGTGAACGATGTCGGACAGTGAGACCTCACAAGAAGACAAGACAGAAGTGCCGAGCCAACGAAGGCTCGACGAAGCGCGCAACGAAGGCCGCGTCCCCCTCTCCAAAGAAGTCGTCGCTGGCGCTGCCGTGGTCGTCGGCACCGCCCTCGTCATCGACAAAGCCTCTGACGTGGTCACCGGCGGCCACGACGCCTACGCCGCCATCATCGGCCGCGTCGCAGACGTCGCCGGCTCAAAAGCGGGCTTCGACGACGTCGTGATCGCGGCGTGCCGGCCGCTGTGGGAGCCAGGTCTGACCATCGTCGGCCTCGTCGCTGGCGTCGCGCTCGCGACCACGTTGGTGCAGACGCAGGGCGGATTCTGGTCTGACCACGCGATGCCCGATCCGTCGAAGCTGTGGTCGCCGAAGCGCGTGCTGCAGTCGTTCACGAAGCAGGGCCTCGCCGAGAGCGGCGTCGCGATCATCAAAGCCGTCGCCATCGGGCTGCTCGCCGTGCAGACCCTGCGTGGACACCTTGACCAGCTGCACCAGGCGCTGTTGGGGTCGCCGACGGCAGCGGTGGCGGCCCTGGCAAAGGCGATGGCCGACGTCGC
>JANNAY010000868.1:0-1600 GCA_031384945.1 Deltaproteobacteria bacterium | reverse complement strand
CCGAAGACGTCGGCGGCGGGGTCGGATTGGTGGCCTTCTTTGTCGTTGTCGACGTCGGGGACGGCGACGACGAGGCCGACGCCGAAGGAAATGATGCCCGCGCCGAGGGCGACGTGAGAGGCGCCGTAGGCGAAGCCCTGGACGTTGGCCAAGACGCTCGAGATGTCGTCGACGCCGGTGAGGTCTTTCTTGTCTTCGAGCAGCACCTCTTTGCCGTAGCGCCGCACGCGCATCTGGATCGCCTGCGCGTGCGCCTCGGCCCGCCACACCGGTCCGACGACGGGGACCGCGTAGGCCCACTCGAACTCGGGCTTCGATCCGGCGACGGTGGCGATGAGGCCGAAGCCGGCGGGCACGCCTTCGACCGCCGGCTGCAACAGCGATTCGCGCTGGGCTGCGACGAGGTCTTCGCCGTCGACCTCGGGGGTGAGCGCGCCGTAGACGATGGCGAAGATGCCGTCGCCGATGGCGTCTCGGCCGGCCTTGAGCCCGAGGTACGCCGCCAGCGTGCCGCCAAAGATGCCCGCCGCGACGAGCGTCGGCGGCACGCCGCCCAGCCCGACCAGCACGGTGCCGGTCGCCGCCGTGGCGACGAGCACGCCGATCGTGACGACGACGATGGGGGTGTCGAGCACTGTCTCCCACACCTTCTTCAAGACGAGGGCGAGGGCCGGCTGCCAGTAGTCGCTGTCGCGTCCGCCGTGGAACGCGCCGAGGTGTTCGACCGCGATGACGGCGGGGACGATGCAGATCCAGTCGCCGACGGTGCCGACGATGTCGCCGACGCCGGGGATGAACGTCAGCGGAAACACCATCGTGGAGCAGACGTCGAGGCTGCCGTCGGCGGTGCGGGCGGCTTCGCTGGCATACGGCTCCCACCGCGTCGACGCGTTCTTCTGCGGCTGCAGCTGCTCCTGCGTCGCCGGCGTCGCTGTGTCTGGCTGCACCGGCGCGGGGGCCGGTGCCACATCGGGGGCCACATCGGGGGCCACATCGGGGGGCGGTGCCACATCGGGGCTCGGGGTGGGGTCGGGGGCGGGGGCCGGATCAATTGTGGGTGCTGGGGGCGCGTCGGCCGGTGCGGCGGGTGGCGGGGTCTCTGGGGCCGTCTCAGGAGCAGTCGCCGGCGCAGGCGCGACTTCTTCGGCTTTGACGGCGTCAGAATGCGCCAAAAACGCGATGATGGCCCAAACGGCCGCGACAAAGATGTGGCGCATCCCGGTGGTGTCCGATAGGAGCACCGCCGTTCGACCTCCGGACCGGCCCTTGTGGCTGGGGCGGTCGTCTGCCTTGTGTTTCAGGGCGCGGTCGAACGGCGGGAGCAACTTCGTGGCGAAAGCACTGGTCATCGTCGAGTCACCTGCGAAGGCAAAGACCATCGCCAAGTATCTCGGCAAGGACTTCATCGTCGAGTCGTCGATCGGTCACGTGCGTGACTTGCCATCGTCGGCCGACGAGATTCCCGAGCAGTACAAAAAGAAGTCGTGGGCCCGCACCGGCGTCGACGTCGAGAACGGCTTCACGCCCCTCTACATCGTGCCGCCTGAGAAAAAGGCGCAGGTCACGAAGCTGAAGAACCTGCTGGCCGACACCGACGCGC
>JANNAY010000862.1:0-4891 GCA_031384945.1 Deltaproteobacteria bacterium | reverse complement strand
GTACTCTTCGTCGCCGGTCGCCGGCGCCGCCGCAGCCGGCGTCGGAGCGGTCGTCGTCGTTGGAGCCGGTGCTGGAGCGGTCGGTGCTGGAGCGGTCGGTGCTGGAGCGGTCGGTGCTGCAGCGGTCGGTGCTGAAGCGGTCGGCGCCGTCGCGGCGGTCGTCGCCGGAGGGGGCGGCGCAGCCTCGCCAGCTGACGCTGCCGCAGCCAGCAGGGCCGCCGTGACGATCGTGAAGACGATAGAGCGCTTCATTCTTCTCTCCGCAAACAAGGACCCGGCAAAGCGGGCGGTGCCACTGCGGGAGGTGCTGCGCAACCGTGACCCCCCCACTTTTTATCTCGTGAAACACAAAGGGCACCAGCGGTCGGTGCCCCTCAATCAACCAATGGGACCGCGACGGGGGGGGACGCTCGGCGTTGATGTAGCCGACGCTTCGGAGCCCCTGCGGAGCTCTTGCAAAACAAGCTTCGCGACCATCTTCAGGGTGTCGAAGACGCCAACGCCGGTGGTCGCGGTGGCCTCAAAGTCAGGCACGCCGCGCGGGTTCAGCGCACGCTTCAACTCGTCGACGGAGGCTGCGTTCGGCAGGTCGCGCTTGTTGTATTGGACGACGTAAGGGATGCGATCAAGATCGTATCCTTGTTCGCCCAGGTTGATGCGCAGATTCTCGACCGACTCGAGGTTCGCTTCCATTCGCTCGATCTGGGAATCAGCGACGAACACGACGCCATCGACGCCCTTCAAGATCAACTTGCGGGAGGCGTCGTAAAAGACCTGGCCGGGCACCGTGTAGAGGTGGAAGCGAGTCTTGAAACCACGAATCTCGCCAAGCGACAGCGGGAGGAAGTCGAAGAAGAGCGTGCGCTCAGTCTCGGTCGCCAGCGAGATCATCTTGCCCTTCGCGTCGGGCGACGTCTTGTTGTAGACGTATTGCAGGTTGGTGGTTTTGCCACACAGACCCGGTCCGTAGTACACAATCTTGCAGTTGATCTCGCGCGACGAGTAGTTGATGAAGGACATTGCGCTCTTTCGAAGATGATGTCGTGAACCGACCTGAAAACCATGCGGGGACGACGGCAGTCAGATGACTGGGCGGAGCTCAGCTGGAGAACAGCGAGTCGATGTCGTCGTCGGAGATTTCGGCGAACGGCGATGCGCCCGGCTGCTCGGCCTTCTGCGCAATGACCGCGAACACCTGATTCAGTTCTTCTGAAGCCTTGCGGACCCGCAGCCGAACAAGACCGAGGCTCGATCTCTGGTCGAAAATGACGACGAGGATGACCCGCTGACCGATGATCGAGATGTGAAGGTTGTCGCGCTCACCTTCATGGAAGATTTGCGAGAACTCTTTCTCGTTGATGAGCTTGGCGATGCCGCCCGTCGCGGCGATGTTGCCGGCGGTCAAGCTCGCCAGCGACGTCGTGTCGAGGTGGGCAGTCTCGCCCGAGCTCGCGATGAGTTGGCCGTTTTTGTCGACGAGGAACACCACTTTGGCGTTGGCCTCGCGCACGAGCCGGTCGCAAATCTTTTTGATCTGCTCGTATTCCTGCTCGTACAGCACCGTTTGCGTACCCATGCGCCCACCTTCCAACAGACCGTCGATCATGATGACGCGTCGAGCCGCGCCGTCGGCGACGTCGATAGCACACGGCCTGCGGAAAAAACAAAAGCGGGTTTGGCCTTCTTTGTCTGCGCGTGGTGCTTCGTGGTGCCAGCGCGCCACCAGCGGCGCCACGCGGCGGCGGTTGGCGACGAGCGCGACGTCGGTGTCTCGCGGCTTGCGTCGAATGGGGATCGGTTAATGTGCCAGCCGAAATGACCAAGCGCGCCTTGATTGCAGAGCCTGACCAAGAAGAAGCGCTGCGACAGGCGGCCATTCTCAAAGACGACGGGTACGACGCCCAGGTCTTCACCGGCACCGACCTCGTCGTCGCTGTCGAACAAGCGCCACCCGATGTCCTCGTGCTGAGGCACGAGCGTCCCGGCAACCAAACTGGCCTCGCGCTGGTGCCACGTCTGAAGAGCGTCGCGCCGGGCACCGCCATCGTCTTGACGACGAGTGACCTCACGCCCGACGCGATCGAGAAGAACAAGAAGCAGCGCGTTCATGCCGACTGGTACCTGCGCTTGCCCGCCGATCGCGGTGAGCTCGTCGGCGCTGCCCGCGCCGTTCCACAAGTGCTCGCTGCCGACGAAGCCGAAGAAGAGAAGCCGAAGCAGCGGGATCCGTCGCGGCCGCCGCCGTTGCCGCCGGCAGGGTTGCGGGCGTTGGCGTCGTTGCCAAAGGCCGCGCCGCGTTCGGGTGGCGATGCTGTTCTGACCGCAGAAGACCTCACCTTCGTCGAGAAAGTCTTCTCGTCGATTCAGCACATCGACGCTGATGCGCCGATTCAAGATCCGCCGCCGTCGGCGATCGGCGACATCCCCGATCGCAAGCTCGCGTTGCTGCGCACGAAGCTGAAAGAGCGCGAGCGCGATCTCGCCAAGCTCTCGCGCTTGTGGCGCGCCCGCGAAGAAGACCTGCGGCAGCAAGAGTCGAAGGTTCAACAGAAAGACATCGAGGTCGAAGGCCTCAAGCTGCGCATCAACGAGCTCACGGGTGAGCTCGAGCTCGCGCAGCAGACCCTCGTCGAGAAAGAGGCCGAGTGGGGCAAGCAGATCGGCGAGACCTATGACCAGCACTCGCTCAATGAAGCGGAGCTGATTCAACAGGTCGCCGGCAAAGAAGCCGAGCTCAACTCGCTCAAGACGAAGCTGCGCAAGACTGAAGACGCGGCCGCCGCTGAGCGCAAAGAATTCACGACGCGCGTGCTCGAGTGGGAGAAGGCGTACGCCGACTTCGAGCAGCACCACTGGAAGATGATCGCGGCCTCTGTCGAGGAGATGGAGCGCCTGCAGGGTCAGATCGCCCAGCGCGAACGCGAGAAAGGCGAGCTGAAGGTCGTCGTGCGTGAGCGCGACAACACGATCCAGAAGCTCAAAGTCGAAAAGGCCCGTCTCAAAGAAGACCTCTTCGCTGTCGAAAACGAAGCCGCCCGCACCGAAGAACGCGCCTTCGCCGTCGCCCAGGCCGTCGTCGCCGATGAGCACACGCGCCGCCTCGACCTCGAGGATGAGGTCGCAGAGTGCCGCTCAGCGCTGATGATCCTCGAAGAGGATCTGCAGAAGCACCAGAAGCTCTTGCTGTGGCTCGAGCGGCAGCGCCAGACCCAGATCGCTGAGCTCGCCGTCGTCGTCAGAGACGGCGATGCCGAGCGCGTGCGCTTGAGCGACGAGCGCGAGATCTACCGGCGGCGCGCCGTCGAGCTCGAAGCCGCGCTGTCGACCGCCAACGCCCTCGGCGAGGCGACCGTCGCCTCGCTGTTCGCGCTCGACGACAAGAAGTCGATTGTGGCCCGCGAGCAGATTCGCGTGCGCGACGAGCGGCTGTCTGAACTCGTCGAGGATCAGGCGCGGCTCAGCGGTCAGGTCGAGGACCTGACGAGCCGTCTCGGCCAGTCCGAGATGGACCACGCTGCCGAGGTCGCCCGCGCCGACGAGCTCGAGCGCGATCTCGCCGACACCCGCGAACGCGCGGCGACGACCGAGACACGGCTGCAGGGCGCTCTCGACGGCATGACCGGCGAGCGCGATCGCTTGAGCGACAAGCTGCAACTCACCGAGCAGACGCTGTCGACGACGCGCGAGGATCTGCAGACCGAGAAGCGCAACCGTCAGCAGCGTGAGCTCGAGGTCGCCAACCTTCTCGAGCGCAAAGAGAACGAGCTCACCGATCGCGCGCAGCGCGTCGCCGACCTCGAACGCAACCTCGCCGACGCCAAAGAAGACATCGGCAACCTGCGCAAGACCATGTCGACGCGCGACGAGCGCATCACCGAGCTGTTGAACCGCGTTCGTCAGGCCGACGAGAAGCAGGTCCAGCTCGAGGGTCAGATCTTCCGTCTCGAGTCGTCGAACTCTGAGCGCGAAGCGACGATCATTTCGCGTGACGAGCGCATCGCGTCGCTGTCTGAGAAGATCACGCAGCGCGAAGATCGCATCGAGTTGCTCGAGGGCGAGCTCAAGAAGACGCAGAACGTCGTCGTCGACCACAAGGCGTCGATGGATCGCCAAGAGGCGCATCTCGCCGAGCTGCAGAAGCAGCTCGGTGCCGCGCGCGACGAGACGCAGCAGACGCGCAACGAGCTGCAGGCCCGCAGCAACGAGCTCTTCGAGAGCGAACGCAAGGGCAGCAACCTCACCGCCGAGCTGCAGAACGCCCGCGCCGAGATCCAGACCGGCGGCGCGATCGCTGAGCAGCTGCAGGGTCAGCTGGCCCAAGCCAACGAGCGCGGCGCCGAGCTGCGCCGCAACCTGGAAGAGACCGACGCCAAACTGCGGGCCTCGCTCGTCGAGCTCGACGCCGCTGGCAAGCGCACCGATCAAATTCGCAAAGACCTCGCCAGCACCAAAGAAGCCCTCACGACCCGCGAAGCGGAGCTGCACGAGAAGTCGCGCTTCCTCGCTGACGTCGAGAAGAGCCGCACTGACCTGCAGGCGACGCTGCAGTCGACGCGTCAGATGTTCGAGATGCAGGTCACCTCGCTCGAGGGCGACAAGGGCGAAGTCGAAGAGCAGCTGGCCCAACAGGTCGCCGAAAACGGCGCCCTGTCGGCGAGCCTCTCGGATGCCTCGACGCGCATCGAAGAGCTGATGGTGCGCAGCCGCCAGCTCGAAGCCAACCTCGCCGATCGCGAAGGCCGCATCTCGGCGCAGGGGCAGGTGCTCAACAAGGCCGAGCAGACGACGCAGTTGCAGCTGGCGACGTTGGCCGAGCGCGACAGCGAGTTGAACGAGACCCGGCAGGCCCTCGAGGATGCGCGAGCTTCGATCGACGAGCGCGCGAAGTGGT
>JANNAY010000861.1:0-3163 GCA_031384945.1 Deltaproteobacteria bacterium | reverse complement strand
ACCACGACCACGCCGGCCACGATCACGAAGGCCACGACCACGGCGAAAAAGCCGAAGCTGTCGTCGCCATCAAAGCCGCGAAGCCGCAGCCGAAGCGGTCGCTGGCGATGGCGCCGCCGAAGCCGAAGCCGTCGTCGTCGTCGTCGAAGGAGCACCAGCATGGGCCGGACTGCAATCACGACCACGACGACCACGACGACCACGACGACCACAGTGGCCACGATCACGGCGCGCATGCGCATGGGGCGAAGGGCAGGGCAGAGCGCCCCCTCGGCACGCGCAGCTGCGGAGGGGCGCCGGCCCGCCAGCTCGACTTGCTCTACCTGCTGCCGAACGAGCGCGACGAGAAGGGCCGCTTCGCCCGCCTCGTTGAAGCCTGCGCCAACGTCGACGGCGTCGCCCGCGTCCACTTGCGCGCCGACGGGGGCGTCTTCGAATGCTGCGTCCACGTCATCGACGGCAAAGACGACGATGCCGCCATCGCCGCCGTGCGCCTGCACGCAAAGGTCGTGGCCGCCCGCTACCGCCACCGCAGCTGGCTGGTGAAAGGACTCGAGAGCGCGCAGCAAGCCGCCAACATCGAAGAGGTGCTCGCGAAGACGGCGGGCGTGCTGCAGGCGAACGTCGGCTACGCGACCGAACGACTGACGGTCGAATTCGACGGCGACGTCGTCAGCGGTGACGACGTCAAACGCGTCGTCAACGGCCTCGGCTGCGACCTCGAAGAACCCGAAGCCGGCCATGTCTGCTCGCACCACGCGCACAAGGGCGGGCTGGCGCCCATTCTCGAGCTGCCGATGGTGGCGCTGGCCGGCGTCTTCATCGGCGCCGGCCTCGTCGTCGAGAAAGCCGCCCTCGGCGTGCCCGCGTGGATGTCGACGGCGCTCTACATCGGCGCCCTCATCTCGGGCGGGTTCTGGCCCGCGCGCAGCGCCGTGTTGGCGCTGTTCAACAAGAAGGTCGACCTCGAGACGCTGATGGTGCTGGCCGCCGTCGGCGCCGCCATCCTCGGCGCCTGGTTCGAAGGCGCCTTCTTGCTCTTCTTGTTCTCGCTGGGCCACATGCTCGAGCACCACGCCCTCGACCGCGCCCGCCGCGCCGTCGAAGCGCTCGAGAAGCTGCGCCCCGACACCGCCCGCGTCGTCAGAGGCGACGCCATCGTCGACGTGCCGCTCAAAGACGTGCAGCGCGGCGAGGTCGTCGTCGTCAGACCCGGCGACCGCGTCCCCCTCGACGGCGTCGTCGTCGATGGCACCTCGACCCTCGATCAGAGCGCGCTGACCGGCGAGTCGATGCCGGTGCCCAAAGCCAGCGGCGACGAGGTCTGGGGCGGCACCGTCAACACGTCAGGGGCCCTGCGCGTCGAGGTCACCAAGGTGATGGCCGACAGCGCCCTCGCCCGCCTCGTCGACCTCGTCGCCGAGGCCGAGGCGTCGAAGCCGAAGAGCCAGCGCTTCGCCAAGCGCGTCGAGAAGCTGTTTGTGCCCCTCGTGCTGCTCGGCGCACCGACCCTGGTCGGCGTGCTCTACGCGATGGGCTCGCCGTTTCACGACGCTGTGCTGCGCGGACTGTCGCTGCTGGTGGCGGCGTCGCCGTGCGCGTTGGCGGTGTCGACGCCAGCGGTGGTGTTGTCGGCGGTGGCGCGGGCGGCGCGCTCTGGCGTGCTCATCCAAGGCGGCGCCCACCTCGAGAACCACGCCACGCTGCACGCCCTCGCGCTCGACAAGACCGGCACGCTCACCGAAGGCAAACCGAAGGTCACCGACGTCGTCGTCTTTGGCGTCGCGCTGTCCTCGATGGGTGAAGACGAAGTCGTCATGCTGGCGGCGTCGGCAGAGACGCTGTCGTCGCATCCGTTGGCAAAGGCGGTCGTCGCCTACGCCGCGCAGAAAAGCCTGACGTTGCGCGAAGCCAAAGACGGCGTTGCCACCGACGGCAAGGGCCTCGCCGCGGTCGTCGACGGCAAGCAGCTGCGCATCGGCAACGCCGCCTACTTCGACGCATTGAGCGCTGACGTGACGTCGACGATCGACAAGCTGGGCGCGCACGGACGCACCACCATGATCGTCGCTGTCGACGGCACCGTCGTCGGCGTCCTCGGCGTCATGGACACCCCGCGGCCCGCCGCCAAGGCCACCATCGCCGCGCTGAAAAAGGCCGGCATCCACAAGATCGTCATGCTCAGCGGCGACGCCCTCGTCGTCGCCAAGGCCGTCGCCGGCGAGGTCGGCGTCGACGACGTCAGAGCGCCGCTCTTGCCCGAGCACAAGGTCTTTGCCATCAAAGAGCTCGCCAAAGCAGGGCCGGTCGGCATGGTCGGCGACGGCGTCAACGACGCCCCCGCCCTCGCCAGCGCCGCCGTCGGCATCGCCATGGGCGGCGCCGGATCCGACGTCGCCCTCGAGACCGCCGACGTCGTGCTCATGGGCGACGACTTGTCGCAGCTGCCCTTCGCGGTTGAGCTCGCCCGCGCGGCGTCGGCCGCCGTGCGCCAGAACCTCGTCATCGCGCTCGGCGTCGCCAGCGTCTTGATCGTCGCCAGCATCGGCGGCTTCGTCGCCGTCTCTCAGGCCGTCGTGCTGCACGAAGGATCCACCGTCGTCGTCGTGCTCAACGGCCTGCGCCTGCTGCTGTTCAAGCACCGCTCGTCGACGTAAACGGCCGCATGCGGTCGAAGAAGCTCGAGCAGCTCGAAGCCAACGGTGGTCTCGACGGTCAGGGTCCGCCGCCCCCCGCCGGCTACGAGAGCCCCCGGTCGAAGCGCCTCGCCAAGGCCGCCGGCAAAGACAAAGTCGAAGCGAGCGACGTCGACGACGAAGCCCTGAAGAAGGCGGCGGCGGCGACGCAGACCGAGGCGCCAGCGTCGCTGGAGCATGGCAAGGCCAAAGGCGCCGGCAACGCCCTCACGTTCCGCAGCTGGAAGAAGCCCGAGTAGGCGGCCGAAATCGGCATCCACCCGCTAGCGGATCCAGCGCCCGACAAAAGTTGCGAACGCCGATTCGCCAATCTCCGATACAGCTCACCGACACCTCCTACATCACCGCACCCTTGAGGAACTCCCATGACCGTCACGACCGTCCGCGGCAGCACCCCGACCACGACTGCCGCCACCATCGGCCGCCTTGGTGAAGATGCGACCGACCGTCGTGGTGTGCCGTTGGCC
>JANNAY010000432.1:0-2608 GCA_031384945.1 Deltaproteobacteria bacterium | reverse complement strand
AACTCTCGCTTTTTGGCGCCGCGCCGAACCTCGACGTCGCACTCGACGAGATCGACATGGGCGGCACGACCCTGCTGCGTGTGACCTGCCGCGACGGCGTGGGCAACGAAGACACCATCGATGCGCCGCTGCCCCCGCGCTTCGGCGCCAACCCCGGCGACATCCTCGACGTCGACCGCGTTCATTTCGCCGAGGGCGGCGGCGTCGTCGACGTCTGTTTGCGGGCGCCGCAGGCGCAGCCGTGCAACGTGCAGGCGTTCGGCCGTCCCCAGTTCATCGGCTTCTTCGGGGCCATTCGACCCTGGGACCGCTGCCTGTCAGAATCGTTCGGCGCGTCGGTCATCGACGTCGACGACGACATGACGCTGCGGGTCTCTTGCGACAACGGCGGCGGCAACGACGCCATGACCATCAGCGTCGGACCGACCATCGAGACCTTCGCCATCGACGGCATCGACTTCAGCCAGAGCTTCTCGCCGAGCGCGCTGGTCGCCGTCGGCCCGCACCGCCTCGCGTTCACGACCTCGCCCGAGATCACGGCGTGCACAGTCAGCGTCAACGACGTCGTGGTGGTCGACGCCGTCACCGACGCCAGCGTCGACTTCGACGTCGAAGACCGCGTCGATCTCGCCGTGGTCTGCGACAGCGACGACGGTGTGATCGAGCGCCGCTTCACGTTGTTCGGCCGCGACCGCATCGTCATCGACAGCGCCGTGCTGGCGCCGAGCGCCCTCGCCGTCGACATCGCGCTGACGTCGACGACCGGCCGCCAGTGTCGCGCCGAGCTGCGTCAAGACGACGTCGTCGTCGCCTTTGCTGGCATCGAGCCGTCGTTCGCGTTCGACCAGCCGACCCACACGATCGTGAGCGTGCCGCGCGACTTCGCCATCGACACCGGCGCCGTCGACGTCGTCGTCACCTGCGCCGACCCGCTCGGTGACGAGCTGCGCGTCGACGGGCCCACCGTGCAGCCGCCAGATCCGCTGCCGCCGGCGATCCTGTCGTTCACGTTCACGCCGGCCGGGCTGCCCACCGGCGGCGGCGACGTCGAATTCTGCGTCGACAGCGTCGGCGCCGACGCCTGCTTCGTCGTGCGCGAGAACTTCGTTCAGGTCGGTCCGCTGCCGATCCCCGTCGACGGCTGCTTCACGCGCACCATCAGCGACGACTTCTTCATCGACATCTCTTGCGAGAACGAGACGACGTCTCGGCCCGCCAGCACCTTCGTCTCCGTCGGCCCCGCCATCTTGTCGTTCACCGTCACCCGCGACGCCGACCCGACGACGGCGACGGCCCGCTGGTCGACGTTCGACATGGCCGACTGCGTGGTCGAGCGCGTCGCGGGGGCCGTCGAGCTGTTGGCCAGCGGAACGTCGTCGACTGGCACGACGGTGCCGGCGCTCGCGACGGGCGCGCAGCACCGACTGACGTGCACGGCCAACGACGGCACCGTGCTGCGTGCGTTTCGCTTTCTGCCCGCGCCTGCGCCGTGAAGTCGGCTTGTGCTCGACGTCGCGGTAGCGTCGCGCGTGGCTCACGATCTCCTCGGCCGTACGGTGGGCCGGCGCTACCGCATCATCGGCGCCCTCGCTGAAGGCGCGATGGGCACGCTCTACGCCGCCAAAGACGGCGAGAACGACGTCGTGGTCAAGGTCATCCGCGCCGACTTGATCGATGAGCGGTTTCGCCGCCGCTTCGACGTCGAGACGCAGGCGACCCGTCGCCTGCAAAGCCCACACATCGTGCAGCTGCTCGACTCGGGCTTCGACGGCGACCTGCCCTTTCTCGTGCTCGAGCTGTTGCGCGGCCACGACCTGCACGAGCTGTTGCGCGCCCACGATGTGTTGGTCTGGCGCGACGCCGCGCGCATCTTGCACGGCATCGCCAGCGCGCTCGACGTCGCCCACCGTGGGCAGGTGCTGCACCGCGACCTCAAGCCGCGAAACATCTTTCTCGTCGACGGCGATGCCGCGCGCGTGAAGGTGCTCGACTTCGGCATCGCCCGCATCCTCGACGACGACGGCAGCAACCGGCCAAAGACGACGACGGGCCACGTGCTCGGCACGCGCGGCTACATCGCGCCTGAGCGCCTGCGCGGCGATGCCGGCGACGCGCGCAGCGACCTGTATGCGCTCGGCACGCTCGCCTGGGACATGGTCGCGGGCCACGGTCCCTTCGTCGCGCCGACCGACATCCTCTTGTCGATCAAGCACCTGACCGAACGCCCGCCGTCGTTGTTGCTCGCCGCCGACGTGCCCGAGGCGCTCGCGTCGCTCGTGGGCCAACTGCTCGAAAAAGAGCCGGCGCGACGGCCTGCTTCGGCCGCCGCGGTCTGCGTCGCGCTCGACGCGCTGCTCAGCGCGTGACCTGCGCGACGTAGATGTCGGCGGCGACGCGGGTGCGCGTCAGCCAGAGCTGCTGGGTCGCCGGCGACCAGGCGAACGCGGCGTCGACGCCCTCGGCGACGGCGAAGTCGACGACGCTGCCGTCTTCGTCTTTCACCTGCAGCGGGCGTTGCTCGCCGTTCTTCAACAGCACCAGATTGCGTCCGCGAAACGCCAGCAGGCCGCCGTCGTCGTCGAAGCGGGCGGCGCCGCCGAAGCCGGCG
>JANNAY010000758.1:0-13119 GCA_031384945.1 Deltaproteobacteria bacterium | reverse complement strand
GGCGAGTCGGTCTCAGCCGAGGGCGCCGTCTTCACCACTGATCAGTCCGCCCAGCTCGGCAGCGACTTCAACGCCAACAACTTCCCGTTCTTCCAGGCAGCCAACGCCATCGACGACGGCGACAATGGCGAAGTCTTCGCCGAGGGCGCTGAAGAATTCATCGCCGGCATCGACGCCGTCGACGCAGACGCCGAGGTCAACACGCAGGTCTCGGTCGGCAAGATGGAGGCTTATTTTAAAGACCCCGTCGGCGGTGAGGTTTCGCTGCACAAGCTGCTCGTCCAGTACCACCCGATGGGCTTCATCTGCGGCTGGGACGAAAAGCTGATCCCGTTCGTCGAGGGCCAGACGGCGCGCAGCGAGTCAGCGTTCACCGGCGGCGCGGGCGGCAACCCGCCGCTCGTCGCCTCGTTTTTTCAGCCCAACCTTGTTCGTGACGGCGTGACGTACCAGTGCTCTTGCTCGTCGCGCACCTGCCAGACGGGCTTCGGCAACGACGCCCAATGCCTCGATCCGACCGACCCCGATGCGGCTGCGAGCAACGGTCCCTGTCAGAACTGACCTCACGGTTGAGGCGCGTCGTCGCGTTCGACCTCGACGGCACCCTCGTCGACTCGGTCGCTGACCTCGCCCGCGCCCTCAACGCCGCCCTCGCCGACGCCGGCCTCGACGCCCACGCCGTCGATGTCGTCAGAGGCTTCGTCGGCAACGGCGCCCGCGTCCTCGTCGAACGCGCCGTCGCAGCCGCCCATGCAGGCAGTGGGGCCGACGTCGACTTCGTGCTCGGCCGCTTCACCCACCACTACGAGAGCGATCTCGTGGGGCAGACCCGTGTCTTCGACGGCGTCGCCGAAGCCCTCGACGGACTGCGTGGCCACGCGCTGCTGGCGGTGGCGACCAACAAGCCTGGAAAATTCGCGCGTCCGCTCGTCGAGGCGCTCCTGCCCGACCGCTTCGCCGTCGTGGTCGGACCCGACGACAGCGGCTTCTTGAAGCCAGACCGCCGCATGCTGTCGCACGTCAGCGCGCTGACCTACGCCGACGTCGTTGTCTTCGTCGGCGACAGCGCTGTCGACGTCGAAACGGCGAAGAACCACGGCGTGCCCTCGGTGGGCGTGACCTGGGGTTTGCGTCCAGATGAAGCCCGCGGCGCCGACGTCGTGGTCGACCAGCCCCGCGATCTTTTGCCCGCGCTGCTGCGGTTGCTTTCGGCGACGGCGTAGGCGCATCGTCGTCGTCACGAATCCCTTTTCTTCGAGGTTGGTCATGGCGGCGGACGGGCAGAACGAAGCGTTGATCGCGCGAGCGCAGAAGGCGTTGTTGGGAAATTACAAGCCGATGCCCATCGTCTTGGTGGGTGGCGAAGGCGCCCACGTCATCGACGCCGACGGCAACAAATACGTCGACTTCGTCAGCGGCATCGCGGTCTCATCGCTCGGGCACAACCACCCGCAGCTGGTCGCTGCGATTCGCGAGCAGGCCGGCAAGATTCTGCACACCGCCAACGTGGTGTGGAACGAGCAGGCCATCATTCTCGCCGAGAAGTTGGTCGCCAAGTCGTTCGCCGACCGCGTCTTCTTCTGCAACTCAGGCGCTGAGGCCAACGAAGCGATGCTCAAGCTCGCCCGCAAGGTCTTCTTCGACCGCGGCGAGGGCCGCTTCGAAGTCGTGTCCTTTGATAAGTCGTTTCACGGGCGCACCATGGGTGCATTGACCGTGACAGGACAAGAGAAATACCGCCTCGGATTCGAGCCCTTGTTGCCAGGCGTGAAGACCGTGCCGTGGGGCGACATCTCGGCCCTCGAGCAAGCGATGACCGAGCGCACCGCCGCGGTCCTCATCGAGCCCATTCAAGGTGAGGGCGGCGTGCGCATGGCGCCGCCGGGCTTCTTGAAGGCCGTTCGCGAGACGACACAACGGCACGGCTGCTTGATGCTGCTCGACGAGGTGCAGACCGGCGTCGGCCGCACGGGCACCCTGTGGGCCTACGAACAAGAGGGCATCGTCCCCGACGCCATGGCCATCGCCAAGGGCATCGGCGGCGGTCTGCCCCTCGGCGCGCTGTTGACGACCGAGGCCCTCGGCGCGGCGCTCAGCTTCGGCACCCACGGCTCGACCTTCGGCGGCAACCCCGTCGCCTGCGCCGCCGGCAGCGTCGTCGTCGACATCGTCAGCGACCCCGCGTTTTTGGCCCGCGTCAAAGCCATGGGCGAGCACTTGATGGGCCGCATGAACCAGCTGATGCGCACACACCGAAAGCTCGTCGTCGAGGTGCGCGGCCGCGGCCTGCTCTGCGGCATCGAGCTGAACGTTGACCTCGCCAAGCTGCCGCGCACGGCGCTGACGAAGGGTCTGCTGCTCAACACCATCGGCGGCAAGGTCATCCGCATCGCGCCGCCGCTCGTCATCGATCAGGCGACCATCGACGAAGGCATGGACTTGCTCGATCACCTGCTCGGCGAGATGAGCTCGGAGCCCACGCGCGTATGAGCGCCGAGGTCGCTGCCGCCGTCGACGCGGCGCTGGGCTCGTTGCTCGCCGACAAAGACGTCGCCGAGGTCGCTGCCGTCGAAGGCGGCTTGCTCGAGGTCGTTCGGCGGGGGCGGCGTGAGCGGCTGGGTGCGTTGCTGGAGGGTCCGTTGTTCGCGCTGCTGCGCGAGCTGGGGGCAGACAAAGGCGTCGTGCGCGTCGTCGTCGGCGCCGGATCGAGCGCTGGCGCGCGCTTGACGGCGGCGCCCCTCGTCGACGGACGCGTGGCCCTGTGCATCGCCAAGGCCGCACCCGCTGATGTCTCGTTGGCCCACCTCGTCGAAGAGCAGGTGCTGCCGCCGGGCATCGACGCCGAGCTCGTCGCCGCGGTGCGCGAAGGGGCCGGCGTCGCGATCATTGGGCCGGCCCGCGCCGCCCGCAGCCGCGTCGCCGTGGCCCTCGCCCGCGCGCTGGCGTCGTCGCTGCGCATCGTCTCGGTGGGACACCGCGATGGCCCTGCGGGCGTGGCCGGCGTGACGCCGTCGCCGTTGAGCGAAAGCGGCACCGTCGCCGATCGCGCCGCTGTCGCCGTCGACATCGGCGCCGACGTGCTGCTCGCCCTCGACATCAGCGCCGCCGAAGCCGCTGGCTTTCCGCAAAACCTCGCCGTGCCCGTCATCGCCGCTGTCGCGTCGCCATCGATGGCGGCGCTGTCGCACGAGTTCTTGCCGAACCACGCCGTGAAGTCCGCCTTCGCCGTCGTCGTCGTCATCGGCTTCGGCCCCGACGGGCGGCCGCGCCTCGTCGAGATGCACGGCGGGGTCGGTGACGCCCCACCGCTCGCGCCGACGCCGATCGCGCCGACGCCGCTGACGACGTTGACGCCGTTGACGCCGACGACGGTGGCGCCGCCGTCGATGTCGAAGCAGCGGGTGGCGACGCTGCCGGGGCTGTCGCTGGCCGACGTTCCGGTGCTCGATGTGCAGCTCGGCGACGGACCACCTGCTGACTGGGCGTCCTCTGACCTCGACGACGATCCTGGGTGGGAGCTGGGTAATCTCGCGTCGAATTCGTCGTCGAATTCGTCTTCGAGTGCGTCGTCGAATTCGACGAATGCGTCGGGCCCGCCGTCGCCGGGGTCGTTCGACGCCGTGCTGCAATCGGCGGCGCGCGCGTCGGCGAAGCCGCAGTTCGTGCCGAAGCAGCCGCCGCCGCACCCGCAGGCTGCGTCGCTGAAGGGCACCGGCGGACTCACCTTCGAGCCGCCACCGCCCGGCCCCAGCGGCGGTGGAAGCGACGAATGACGACGACGCAGCCGCCGACGACCACGACGACGACGCCGACGACCACGACCCGTGCCTGGGAGCGCGCGCGCTTGTCGCTCGAAGGGCTCTCGGTCGGCGACGCGTTCGGTGAGCGCTTCTTTGCCACCGAGCCCGCCGTGCGCTTGCCGCGGGCCATCGAACGTCGTGAGCCGAGCGATCCGCCCAGGGCCTCGTCGTCGCGCGGCTGTTGGCGGTGGACCGACGACACCGCCATGAGCGTGTCGATCCTCGAAGAGCTGGCGAGCAACGGGCACGTCGTCGAGCGATCGTTGGCTGCGCGCTTCGGCATCGCCTACCGAAACGAGCCCGACCGCGGCTACGGGTCGACGGCGCACACCATCCTCGGCGAGATCGCTGCCGGCGTTCCCTGGCAAGAAGCCGCCGCGCGCCCGTACGGCGGCACCGGCAGCAAGGGCAACGGCGGGGCCATGCGCGCCGCGCCGTTGGGCGTCTTCTTCGACGACCTCGACGTCGTCGTCGAAGAGGCCGTCAAGTCGGCGCTGCCCACGCACCGCCACAAAGAAGGCATCGCTGGCGCCGTCGCCATCGCCGTCGCCGCCCACGCCTTCGCCGCCGGCGCCGATGACGACGCGGTGTGGCACCTCGTGCTCTCGAAGCTCGGCGACGGCGCGGTGCGCGAGAACATCGTCATCGCCCGCCAACAGCCGCTGTCAGAGCACCCCGAAGACGCCGCCGACGTCATCGGCAACGGCGGCGACGTGCTCGCCGAAGACACCGTCGGCTACTGCTTGTGGTGCGCGCTGCGTGGACGCCGCATGACCTTCAGCGACGCGCTCTTTGAGACCGTGCGCGGGATGGGCGACATCGACACCAACTGCGCGATCGTCGGCGGCTTGCTCGCGGTGCCGCTGGGCTTGGCGCAAATTCCTGCGGTCTGGCGCGAGAAGCGCGAGCGGCTGCCGTCGTCGATGGGCGAGTTGTCATGAGCGAACAGAACACCAGCATCACGACCGTCAAAGAAGCCCCGCCGCCGCCGAAGGGGGGCAACCCGCTCATCGCCTACCGCGGTGTGAAGAAGGCGTTTGGCAAACAGGTCGTCTACGATGGACTGGATTTAGAGGTGCGCAAGGGCGAGACTTTGTGCATCATTGGTCCGTCGGGTGTCGGCAAGTCCGTGATGCTGAAATTGCTGACAGGACTGCTGCCCGCCGACGACGGCGAGATCTGGTTTGACGGCGAGAAGGTCTCTGATTTCGACTCTGACGCTGAATACTTGCCCGTGCGCCGTCGCATCGCGATGGTGTTTCAAGGCGCCGCGCTCTTCGACTCGATCACCGTGTATGAAAATGTCGCGTACCCGCTGCGCGAGCAGTTCGACCTGCCCGAAGAAGAGATCCAACGGCGCGTCACCGAGAAGCTCGAGTGGGTGGGCCTGCCCGGCGTCGAGCAGCGCAAACCCTCTGAGCTCTCGGGCGGCATGCGCAAGCGCGTCGGTCTGGCGCGCAGCATCGCCACCGACCCTGAGGTGATTTTGTGGGACGAGCCCACCACCGGCCTTGACCCAGTGAACATCCAGCGCATCAACCAGCTGATCTTGTCCATGAACGACCGGCTCAAATGCACCAGCCTCGTCGTCACGCACGAGATGAACACGGTCTTCGCCGTCGCCGACCGCATCGCCTTTGTGTACGATAAAAAGATCGCTGCCATCGGTGTTCCTGATGCAATGAAGAAGTCGCCGAACCCGATGGTGCGCGGCTTCATCGCCGGCGACCCCGACACCTTCGCCGACTGACATGAGCGAAGAAGACGACGTCGTGCGCGCGCTGCGCCGCATCACGCCTGGCCACCTCTTTTGTGGCGCCCGCGCCATCGTGCACGCGCCCATCCACCCGCAAGAGCGCTGCCTCTACACCGGCGTCGTCGACAAAGTGCGCGATCAAACGGCGACGGGGCGGCTGCTCGCGCGCGAGGTGCTGCGCAACATGGGCGTGTCGCCGCGGGCGATCTTGCGCAACGAAGGCGGCGCCCCCGACTTCGGCGCCGGCGTCGTCGGCTCCATCGCCCACGACGACGAATTCGCCGTCTGCGTCGCCGGCGCTGGCGTCAACGTCGCCATCGGCGTCGACGTCGAACCCGCGCTGCCGCTGCCTGCCGAGCTGCTTCACGATGTGGCGGTGACGTACGAAGAGCGCGCCGCCGTCGATCGCGACGCCGTGTTTGCGCGGCTGCTCTTCGCGGCGAAAGAAGCCGTCTACAAAGCCTGCTTTCCCGTCGAGCGCGTCTTCTACGAGTTCGCCGACGTTCGCCTCGTCGGCCACGTCGCCGCCCCGCGCGAACGGATGCGTTTCACGACCAAGAGCGGCGCCACCGTCGTCGTCGAAGCCACGCGATCACCGCGCATCCTCGCGGTCGCGCACGTGGAAACCTTCGCGCCGCTGGGTCAGCGAACGTAGAGCGGGTTCGAATAGATCCAGACGTAGTCGCCGTGCGGGTTCTGGGCGCCTTCGTCGAGGATGCGGATGTCTTCGTCGCGCAGGTCTTGGCGCAAATGCAGCGGCAGCATGCGGACTTCGACGCGGTAGGCGCCGGCGGTGTCGGCGACGACGTCGACGTCTTTGTCGGCGGCGGCGACTTCGACGAAGCCGTCGTCGGCAGCGGCGTCGGCACGCAGCACGCGCAGCTGCAAACGCGGTGCTTCTTTGCCGGTGTCGAGGTCGCGCAGCGTCGGCATGACGGCGTGGATGGTGGCGCCGACGGGGACGTCGTCGCCGAGCTCGAAGCCGCTGCCGCCGTCGTTGGCGGTGACGTCGAAGCCCACGGGGTAGCCGAGCATCTCGAAGACACCAAACGCGCGCCCCTTGGCCAGCGCCTCTTTGAGCTCTTTGTCGTCGACGACACCGTCGTCACCCGGCTTCACCAGCAGGTGATTCGAGAAGGCGATCATCAGGCGGCGGTACGAGTCGGCGCGCTCGCCATCTTCGAGGATCGTGCGGAAGGTGTTGCGGTGGCAGTCGGTGCCCATGGTCGAGACGATGCGCTTGCCGGTGGCGAGCACCTTGCCCCAGCGTGTCAGGTAATCGGGGTCTTCACTCCACAGAGTCAAGACCAACAAATCCGGGTGCGGCACACCAGGGTCACCGTCGCCAGCGCGCAACAACATATCGAGCGCGAAGCCCGCACCCAAGACTGTGTTTCTGTGCACGTTGTACATCTCGAAGCCGTCGACGGGCATCTCGATCAGCTGCTCGACTTCGTAGTCTTCGGGGTGCGCGAGCAAGATGACGGCGCCTGCGTCGTGCAGGTTGTCAGCGTTCTCTGGTGTCAGCTGTCCGTAGAGCGCCTTGTCGCCGTGGTGCTCAAGGCCGACGGGCATGAAGCCGTTCTCGCTGCCGGCCATGATGAGGGCTGTGTGCCCATCGTCGCAGGTGATGCGGTTGGCGCTGCCGCCGTCAACGAGCACGTCGCCCTTGTCGGGCTGAAACAACAACACATCGGGAAAGACCTGTTCGTCGAACGAGTCGCCGTGGTCGGTCAGAAAGACGAAGTCGTGCTGCGACTGGCAGAGGCCGCGGCGAAAGTCGTCGAGGCAGACGGCGTCGCGCACGCCGTTTTCGTCGACGGGGGCGTCGTCGCAGGCGTCGTGTGAGTAGTAGCTGTGCGCGTGCACGAGGCCGCGGACGTCGACGAAGCCGCGGGCGTTGGCGGCGCTGGCGCCGTGCTCGGCGGGGTAGATGACGCCGGGGGCCCACACGGCCTTTGCTGTTGCCGGCGGCGGCGAATTTGTTGCCGGGCATCCGACGGTGCTGGCGACGAAGAAGAAGACGCAGCAGACGACGCGCATTGTTCGAGGTTGCAGCGGCCCGTGGGCTTCTACAATGGCGTCATGGTCGCCTCTTTCGCCGTTGTCGCCTTCGCCGCACTGCCGTTCATGACCCCCGAAGCCGCGCGTTTCGACATCGTCGCGCTCGGCGTCGGCGGCGGCCTCGTCGAGGGAGACCTCACGTCGTTCTTGTTGGCCCGGCATGGCGAGCAGAAATTCATCGGCCTCGACGCCGGCAGCGTCGGCAGCGGCCTCGCCAAAGCCGCCGTCGACTTCGGCGACGTCAAAGCCTGGGCCATCACGCACCCGCACCTCGATCATGTCGAGGGGTTGGCGATGAACATCGTCAACGCCACCGGCACCGTGCCCCTCTACGGCTTGTCGTCGACCATCGATGCCCTGCGCGACCACCTGTTCAATGGTGTGCTGTGGGCGAACTTCGGAAACGAGGGCAAGCCGCCCCAGCTCGGACGCCTGCGCTACGAGCGCCTCGCGCCGGGCCGCGCCGTCGTCGTGCCTGAGCTCGGCTTCACCATCGAGGCGCTGCCGTTGAGCCACGCGGGCGGCACGTCGACAGCGTTCTTGGTCGGCGACGGCGACGGCGTCGTCTGCTTCGTCGGCGACACCGGCCCCGACCTCGTCGAGCACAGCCACCAGCTCGACCTCTTGTGGCAGCGGCTCGCGCCCCTCGTGCGCGGCGGCAAGCTCAAGGCCCTCTTCATCGAGACCAGCTACGCCAACGACAGAAAGAACGAGCTGCTCTTCGGCCACCTCACGCCGCGCTGGTTGTGGATGGAGCTGCAGGCGTTGGCGTCGTCGTCGGATCCGTCGTCGCCGAAGACGGCGCTGCGCGGACTTCCGGTGATCGTGATGCACATCAAACCTGCGCCCGGCGCCGCCGAGACGATCCGCAAAGAGCTCGACGGCGGCAACGACCTCGGCGTGCGCCTGCTCTTTCCGCGACAGGGCGAGCGCATTTCATTTTGAAACGCGCCCGTTCCGATCGGAACGGACCTACATCGACGACGACGACGAGGTGTGGCGCTGCGACGCCACCGCGTGCGTGGCACGTCCGATGAGAAGTGCTCTCTCAGAAGGAGAGCAAAACAATGCTCAAGAGAATTGCTTGCCTGGCCGTCGTCGTCGGCGCCGCCGGGTGTCCGTCACCGCCGCCGCAAGCGGGGTGCGAGGTCAACGACGACTGCGACAGCGGCTCCGTCTGCGTCGGTGGTGCGTGCGTCGTCATCGCTGGCGGTGAAGGCGAAGGCGAAGGCGAAGAAGGCGAAGGCGAAGAGGGCGAAGGCGAAGAAGGCGAAGGCGAAGGCGAAGAAGGCGAAGGCGAAGGCGAAGCCCCCGTCGACCTGACGCCGCGCATCACCTCACAAAACATCATCCTGGGTGCGCCGGGGATGCAGGGAAACACCTTTCACTCGCAGGGCCACATCGCCGTCGTCTCGCCGGTGCTGATGCGCGGCACCACCTTCCGCGTCTCCTCAACCCACTGAATCAAGCCATACTGAAAGAGAGATCTCACATGAAGAACATCATTGCTACTCTGGTCGCCGTCATCGCCGCTGTCCCCGCTGTCGCCGTCCCTGACGTCGTCACCTACGCCGCCCGCGTCGAGAACGACGCCGGCCCCTTCGACGGCACCGTCTCTGCCGTCTTTCAGCTGTTCGATGCGCCGACGGGCGGCACCGAGCTGTGGAGCGAGACCGCGACGTCGATCGTCGTCGTCGACGGCGACCTCGTGCACGACCTTGGCTCGACCGAGCCGCTCGACGACAGCGTGCTGGCGCGAAACGACGTCTTTCTCGCGGTCACCTTCAACGGCGACACGCTCTCGCCGCGCGCCGCGATTCGCGCTGTGCCCTTCGCGCTCAAGGCACGCGACGCTGAGACCCTCGGTGGCTTGAGCTCCGACGACGTCGCCACCGACGTCGAGGTCGACGCAGCTGTCGCGAGCGTCACCTTTGCCGACCTGCTGGGCGTGCCCGCTGGCTTCGCCGACAACGTCGACAACGACACGCTTTTCACCGCTGGCGCAGGGCTCAAGCTGACCGGTACGGCGTTCTCGATCGCCGACAACGGCGTCACGTTGCAAACGATGGCCGATGGCAGCGTCGCGAGCGCCGAGATCGTCGACAACTCCGTCGCCGGCGTCGACATCCTGAACGACACGCTCACCTCGGCGGATCTCGGGCCTTCGTCGGTCGGTGCGTCTGAGCTCGCCGTCAACTCGGTCGGTGAGAGCAATCTGCTGTCGAATTCGGTCACGAGCGCAAAGATCCTGACGGGTGCGGTCGGCGGCTCTGAAGTGCTCGACGGCTCGATCCGCCAGGTCGACATCGCCCGCCTGGCGCTCGTTCAGTCGCCGCTCGACTGCGGCACGAACCTCGTCATCGACGACAACGAGGACGGCACCGCCACTTGCCGCTCGTTGATGTGCGGCGTCTCTGCCGGCGTCCCGCGGTTCTTCGACTGCAGCGGCAACTGTGACGAGAGCGCAGCGCGGACGTGCAGCTTCAATCGCAACATCGCGGGCTACATCGTGCAGCCCTGAGACCGCGCGGCGCGCCCAAACGTTTACGAGCCTCGGCCTTCTGGCCGAGGCTCTGCTTTTGGAAGGAACCGACATGCGCTCACACCTCATCGCCCTCGCCACGTTGTTGTTCGCGTCACAAGCCAGCGCGATCGGCTTGCTGGTGCCGACGGATCCGTCGGTGCCGCCGCTGAAGCTGGTGAACCACCGGGTCAACGTCGAGGTCGCCGAACGCGGCGCCACCACGCACGTCGACATGACGTTCTCAAACCCGACCAACCGCCAGCTCGAAGCGACGTTTCTCTTTCCGCTGCCGAAGGGCGCGACCGTCGACGAGCTCGCGCTGTGGATGAACGGCGCGCGCACCGTCGGCAAGGTGCTCGAGAAACAACAGGCGCGGCAGATCTACGAGAGCATCGTGCGGCGGGCGCGCGACCCCGGGCTCATCGAGTACGTCGACAGCGAGCTCGTCGAGATCAAGGTCTTTCCGATTCCGCCCAACGGCAAGCAGCGCATCGAGCTCAAGTACAGCCACCTCGTCGACTACGAGGGCGGGCTCTACCGCTACAAATATCCGATGAAGACCGACCAACAAGCGACGTCGACGTTGGAGGACTTTACGTATACGGTGAAGATCAAGTCGAAGGCGCCGATCAAGAACCTGTACTCGCCGACGCACAAGATGGCGGCCACGGTGCGCGGGACGACGGGACTCGCGTCGATGGAGAAGAACGGCTTCTCGCTCGCCGATGACCTCTTGCTCTATTGGACGGTCAATGATGCCGACGTCGGCGTCAACGTCTTGTCGTATCGTGATGGAGACGAGTCTGGCTACTTCATGCTGCTCGCGTCGCCGCGCGACGACTTTCGCGACAAAGAGATCATCGGCAAGCGCGTGGCCTTCGTCGTCGACACCTCGGGCTCGATGGAGGGTGAGAAGATCGAGGCGACCAAGAAGGCGCTCGACCTGTGCTTGCAGAAGCTCGGCGAAGACGACCTCTTCTCGATCACGTCGTTCGGCGGCTATGCCGAGGCGTGGAAGCCGAAGATGGTGTCGGCGTCGTCGTCGAACATCGCCGAGGCCCGTGCCTGGGTGAAGAAGCTCGAGCCCCTCGGCGGCACCAACATCGAAGAGGCCCTCGACGTTGGATTCAGCACCGCTTCGGGCTCAGAAAAAGCCCCGCTGATGATGGTGTTCATGACCGATGGACGCCCCACCGTCGGCGACACCGACGTGGCGACGCTGGTGAAGAAGGCCGAGTCGCAGCGGTCGACGAAGGCGGCGCGGCTCTTCGTGCTCGGCGTCGGCGACGACCTCAACACGATCTTGCTCGACAAGATGGCCGTGCAGAACGGCGGCAGCGCCCTCTACGTCAAAGGCAACGCCGGCCTCGTCGACGAAGTCACCGCCTTCTACGAAAAGATCTCGCACCCCGTGTTGGCCGACCTCAAGCTCAACATCGACGGCGTCACGACGTTCGGCACGCACCCGCGCGCCCTCGGCGACCTCTTCAAAGGACAGCAGCTCGTCGTGCTCGGCCGCTACCGCGCGCCGGGCAAAGCGAAGGTCACGCTGACGGGCACCACGCCCAAGGGCGCGCGCACGTTCACGGCCGACGTCGACTTCGCCTCGTCGACGACGGAGCACGCGTTCATTCCGCGGCTGTGGGCGCAGCGCCAGGTGGGCATGCTGCTCGACGAGATCCGCACCAAGGGTGAGCAGAAGGGCCTCGTCGACGAGGTCACGCAGCTGGCCACGCGCTTTGGCATCGTCACGCCCTACACGAGCTACCTCGTCGTCGAGCAAGGCACCGTCGTGCCCGAGCGCCCGCGGCCCGACGGACGCTTCGAGCCGCCGCCGCCGCCGCCGGCGATGGTGCGCGGTGGAATGGAAGACGACGCCAAAGACGGCGACGGCTGGGGCTTCGGCTCGGGTCGCCGCGGGCCCTCGGCCGAGTCTGCGCCCGAGCCGACGACGGCGACCTCGCCGCCCGCGAAGCCGGCCGACCTGCGCCGCGTGGTCGAAGAGAAGTCGAAGAAGGCCCGTGATTCGCTGAAGAGCGACGGCGGCAAAGAGGGCGTCGGCGCCGCCAAAGAGATCGGCGCACTCAAGGGGTCGTCGACGTCGACGTCAAAGGCGACGACGACAGAGGCGCGGGCCCTCGGCCGCAGCTTCAAGTTCAACGGCGGCTTCTTCGTCGACGCGGCCTGCGGCGCCAAAGACGCCACCCTCGTCGTCAAGGCCTACTCCGACGCCTGGTTCGCCGTCTTGAAGCTGCGCCCTGAGCTCAAAGAAGCCCTCGCGATCGGCGAGCAGGTGAAGGTCAGCGTCGGCAGCGGCAAGACCCTCGTCGTCGACAACGGTGGCGCCGACAAGGTCGACGAAGCCAAGCTCAAGGCCTTCCTCGGCAAGTAACCAGTCATGATCAAGATGAGGGCGCAGCGGCGGCTTCGGCTTCCGCTGCGCCTTCGTCGTTTGCAGCGCCGGCGTCGACGACAACCCGATTGCACGCGGCAGGGCTTTGCGGCTCTCTCCGCGCCATGAGCACTGCCGAAGCCGCCGACGTCACGCCGTTCGAGAAGAAGGTCGGGCATCCCCCGGGCCTCTTCGTCTTGTTCTTCGCCGAGATGTGGGAACGCTTTTCCTACTATGGAATGCGCGCTCTTCTGATCTTCTACATGACGAAGGACTTCCTCGGCTACGGCGACAAGGAAGCCTACCAGACCTACGGCGCCTACACCGCTCTTGTGTACATGACGCCCTTCATCGGCGGCATGATCGCCGACCGGGTGCTCGGGCCGCGGCTCTCCGTCATCATCGGCGGGCTGCTGATGGCCGCCGGCCATTTGCTCATGGCGGTCCGCAACGAGTACACCTTCTTCTTTGCACTGGCATTGCTCATCTGCGGCAACGGATTTTTCAAGCCAAACATCTCGACGATGGTGGGCAACATTTATCCTGACGCTGCCCGCAAAGATGCCGGCTTCACCATCTTCTA
>JANNAY010000753.1:0-1582 GCA_031384945.1 Deltaproteobacteria bacterium | reverse complement strand
GCCGCCGACGCGGGTCGTGACGGCTGCCGCGACGCTCGGAATGGCGCCAGCGAGGGGCTCGGTGCGCAGGCTCTGTGTGCCACGCCAACGCAAGCCAGTCGGATAGCCCGCCACCGGATCGATCGGCGCCAAATCCGGCGGCGGCGTCGTCGTCTGCTCGGTGTTGCGCGCGAGACCATTCAGTCGATCGTGGTCGGAGCTCATACCGATGGGGACACCGCCATTGCCATCATAGCGCATATTGCCATAATAATCATACGGTGATTCTTCGTCGAAGTAGGTGATTTGTGTGTTGCCTGAGAAGCAGCCGGTGAAGCCTGAGGGCAGCGACATGAGCAGGCTCGACGAGAGGTTGGTCTCGAGCACGACTTGCGATTCGCCGACGCGGCCGACGACGCGGACGACGACGCTGGAGCCGCTGAAGACGTCGGCGGCGCCGATGAGGGCGAAGTGACCGTTGTCGAACGCCTTCCAGTCGGCGTTGCTGGTGCCCTTGGCGGGAGGGGCGACGGCGACGCCAGCGAAGCGGTCGTTGGCGTTGAAGACGTGGATGTTCATGCCGCCAGCGGTGCCGGCGGTGCCGTCGGCGGCGGCCTGCAGCGCGCTCTTGCCGGCTTGATCGGCGACGTGCAGCTGCGCCCAGGTGAGCCCGGCCATCGCCGCGCTCCACGCTTGCCCGTTCTTGCTGTCGTCGGCGCTGGCGCGGGCGCTCTCGCGCGACACGAGCACCAGGGCGGTGGCGCCGGCGGCGACGATGATGCCGATGATCATGATCGCGAGCAGCGTGAAGGCTCGCGCCGCGCGCGTCTTAGAAGCCGTGGGCATTGTCGAGTCCGATGTAAAAAGTGGCGCGGTGACGGACGAAGGTGTCCGTCGCGACGTTTGACGTGCGGTTGAACATGCCGGGCACTGCGGTGGCTGCGGTGTCGCGCACGGCGTCGCCGCGGATCAACAGCCCGAGCTGCAGTCCGACGACGCGGTACGCAGGCCCCAGCGTCGTGTCTTTGTTGACGATGTCGCCCGCGGGGCAGGTGCAACCCGAGAAGCCGGGCATCGGTGCAGGGGCCGCTGCCGTTCGCTTCAACACGGCGCTGTTCTCACAGGTGCACAAGCTCGCGCTGCCGGCGACGGCGTCTTTGGGAAAGCGCGCGAACTCGAGGCGCAGCTGCAGGTCGTCGATGTTCTCGAGGGCCGGGACGAACGTGGGGGCGGCCGCTTCGGCGGCGGTGCGGCTCTCGGCGATCTCGAGGTTGGCGCTCGCCGGCGGCGTCGGCGTCGTCGACGGGTTCAAGCGCACTTGAATGATGCTGACGGGGATGACCCGCGCGGTGGCGAACGACAGGCGCGCGCTGCAGGGGTTGCCGCGGCCGCCGTCGTCGGTGGCGAGGGTGTTGTTGACGCCGACGTCGAGGGTCAGCGTGCGCGTCGGCGCGGGCAACGTCGTGTTGGCGGCAAAGGCGGTGGTGATGCGGGCGATGGTGACGTGCTCTTTGCGCGAGATCATGACGAGCTCGCCGACGTTCCACGCCACCGAGGTGACGCCCGCGACGTCGAAGGCGACGGGGTTCGGCAGGGTGGCGCA
>JANNAY010000900.1:0-1773 GCA_031384945.1 Deltaproteobacteria bacterium | reverse complement strand
GGCTTCAGCGGCAGCTGTGACGGCAGCTGCGTCTCGTTCGACGACAACGTCTTCGCCGCCGCCGCGGGCTTCGCGACGCTGTTTCACCTCGACGAAGCAAGCGCCGCCAAAGACAACGCCGCCGTCGTCGACGAAGCCCTCGCCGCCTCGGTCAGCGCCGACTTCGACTTCGACTGCAGATACGCCGACGGCTCCGCCGACTACGGCGCCGACGAATTTCGCTGAGCGCGGCAGCTCGAGGCACCTCAACGCTGCACGATTGCCCCGCGATCTTGGGGGGTTGCCCTCGCGCGCGGCAGAACGACACGCACTGCGACGTCAAAGTGAGCACGCTCATTTGTCAGTCGCGAGAAAAATGAGCACGCTCAGCAAGTGGGAAGACGCGAAGAGAACCAACAGCAGAAGCGTGAGCGCATCATCGCCGCCGCCAAAGCGCTGTTCTCGAAGCACGGCCACGAGGGCGTGAGCACGCGCGACATCGCGAAAAGAGCGCGCATCGCCCACGGCACGTTGTTTCTCTACGTGAAGACCCGCGCTGACGTGATCGCGATGGTGTGGCACGCCGAGATGGACGCCGCTGTGACGACGTCAAAAGCGACCGTGCCAAGCCATCTGTCGTTCGTCGACCACTGCTTGTTCTTCTACGGCGCCTTCATCGACGTCTACGCCAGAGACCCGGCGCTCGCGAAGGTGTTGGCGAAAGAGCTGCCGTGGCTCGAGGGTCCGTCGCGCGGCGAGATGATGGCGGTGACCTACGACGCCCTCGCCGCCATCGCGGCCCGCGTCGTCGTCGACAGAGACGCCGGCGTCGTCAGGGGCGACGTCGACCCGATGGTCTGCGCGCAAGCCTCGTTCTCTCTCTACATGGGTGCCCTCTTCGCCTGGTTGAGCGGCGAAGTCGGTGACGTTCACAGCGACGGACGCACCACCGCGCTGGCTCTGTTGCGTGAGGGGCTGATCCTCCTCGAGAAAGGCATGAAGTCATGACCGCGACGATGAACCTGACGATGTCCGCCGACGAGACCCGCGCCGTTTACAAAGACGAGATGACGTTGCGCGAGGCGCGCGCCGCGTACTTCAAGCGCACCGGCTTCGACGACACGACCTACGTCGAGAGCTGGGTGAAGTTGCCCGTCGGTCCGCTGAACCTCTACATGCCGAATTTCGACGCGCGCAAAGAGGCAGTGAAGATCCACGACCTGAACCACATCGTCGGCGGCTACGGCACCGACTGGAAAGGCGAGTTCGAGATCAGCGCCTTCGAGATCGGCATGGGCACCGGCCGCTACTGGTTCGGGTGGTTTCTCGACGTCGGCGGCGTCGCGGGCGGGCTGCTGCTCTCGCCGCGAGCGACCCTCAACGCCTTTGCCCGCGGCCGTCGCGCCAAGAGCAGCGTCTACCGCCACGTCGTGAAATGGGACGACAGCGTGCTCGACGGCACCGTCGGCGCGTTGCGCGACGCGCTGCAGCTCGAAGACGCACCCAACGCCACGGCCGCCGAAAAACGCGCCGCCGTCGGCTGGGCCGCCGTCGGCGTCACCTTGCACCTGCTCTTGCCGTTGTGCGCCGTTGTCGGCGTCGTCGCAGCCATCGTGCTCGCTACGCGCTGAGCCGCGCAAACGCGCCGCGCTCGCGCAGCGCCTCTTCGACGACGGGCCAGACGATCTCAGCGATGCGGTCGTAGCCGCGCATCGACGGGTGAAAGCCATCGCCGGCGAAGTAGTCGCCAGCGCCGGCTTGCAGCTCGCGGCGGCTCGGGCCGCAGACGTCGGC
>JANNAY010000724.1:0-2891 GCA_031384945.1 Deltaproteobacteria bacterium | reverse complement strand
AGAAGCTGGCGGCGGCCGGCAAAGACGGCGGCGGCTACACCCACGTCGTCATCGACTGCGCGCCGTCGCTGTCGCTCATCAACCAGAACGCGCTGTGCGCCGTCGACGAAGTGCTGATCCCTGTCGCTTGTGACTATCTTTCACTTGTCGGTGTCAAGCAGGTTTTGAAGACACTGAAAAACGTGCACGCGCACCTCGGCCACACGGTGAAGGTCGGCGGCGTGCTGCCGACCTTCTACGACGCGCGGGCCAAGATTTGCCGCGACTCACTCGAGGCGCTCAAGAAGCACTTCGGCGACCTGTGCCTGCCGCCCATCCGGCAGAACACGAAGCTGAAAGAGGCGCCCAGTCATAAAAAGACCATCTTCGAGCACGATCCCTTGTCGACTGGTGCCGAAGACTACCGGGTCGTTGTTTCGTACATGGTCGCCCGGGCGCAGATGGTCGCGCGCGACGAAGCGAAGCAAGCGATGGCCAACGCGGCGGTGACGCGATGACCGCCAAGGCCACCAAGCGCGAGAGCGAAGAGCTGGGCCTCGGCGACAACCCGCTCAGCGCCGACGACGTGCTGACCGAGACCTTCTACGCGGCGCCGAAGAAGGCGACGGCGGCGAAGAAGAAGGCGGCGTCGACGACCACGACGAAGAAGGCGGGACGCGGTCGCCGCATGCCGCTGAAAGACGGCGCGTCGTTTCGGCTGGTGACCTTCTCGTTCTACGAAGAAGACGTCGCCCGCCTCGACAAGCTGCTCGCCGAGGCCCGCAAGAAGGGCAAGCGCAAGGCGTCGCGCTCGCAGATCGTGCGGCTCGCGCTGCGCCAGGTCGACGTCAGCGCCCTGCCCGACGAGGTCTGATTGAGCATCCGGGGTGAGCGCGTCATCGTCGTCGGCCACGGCAAAGCCGGCGGCTCGCTCGCGGCCTCAATGCGGCGCGCGCACATCGACGTCAGCGTCGTCAGCGGTCGAGAGCTGCCGAAGAAGAAGCTCGACGCGACGCTGGTGCTGCTCTGCGTGCCGGATCGCTTCATCAGAGAGATGCACGTCGACGTCGAAGAAGGCTGCGTCGTCGCCCACGTCGCTGGCGCCGCCGTCTTGACCGACGTCGACGCCGTCAGACGCGGCGCGTTTCATCCGTTGGCGTCACTCGACGGCGTGTCGCCGGTGCCACGCGGATCGCTGTGCGCCTGGGACGCCGACGACGGCGACGACGACGCGGGCGTGCGGCTGCGGCGCCTCGCCAAGCGCCTCGGCCTCGTCGCGGCCCGGGTCAGAGACGAAGACCGCGCCGCCTACCACGCCGGCGCCGTCATCGCCGGCAACCTCGCCAGCGCCCTCTTGCAGCTCGGCGTCGAGCAGCTGCGCAAAGCCGGCGTCGACGATGACGTCGCCCGCGTCTCGCTGTCGCGGCTGCTGGCGTCGACGGCGGCGCGGTCGCTGGCGGCGCCGTTGTCGTTGGCGTTGACCGGTCCGGTGGCGCGCAAAGACGCGGCGACGTTGAAAAAACATGCGGCCGTCATCGTCGACGTCGACGCGGGCGCTGCCTACCGCCTGCTGTCGCGGGTGCTGATCGAGCGGGTGTTGGTGGCCACCGACGATGAGAAGCGCGCCCTGATCGACGCCTTGCGTTGACGGTTGCGCGGGGCGTCGGTCATTCGCGCGTTGCGCATCGGTCGCATGGCGCCATGCTCTCGTGATGCGCGTCGTTTTCGGCTCCGTCGTCGTCGCCTGCGTCTGCTCTGTCTCTTGCGCGCCCGCGCCGATCGAGCCGCTGGCGTTCGAGCCGGGCTGCAATCCGCTCATGCTGGGCGTCGATTGCGGCCTGCCGTACCCATCAGACTTCTTTCTCGTCGACGACGACACCCTGCCCTCGCACAAGCGCGTGCTGCTGGAAGGCGAGGCGAAGCTGGTGGCGAACACCGGCTACTCCGCCGACGTCACCGACTTCATGCCGCAAGATGGCTTCTCGCGGCAGCCCGCGATCGTGTGGAGCTTCGGGGTGCGCGTCGACAAAGATGGCGTGCCCGGCATCTTTGCCGACCCGACAAAGACCCTCGAGAAGGGCTTTCCCATCGCGCTGATCGAGGCCGACAGCGGTGCGCGCATTCCCTTCTTTGTCGACGTCGATCCCCGCGCCACCGATGACGCGCGCGAAGCGCTGGTGCTGCGTCCGCTGGTGCGCCTCAAAGAAATGACCCGCTATGTCGTCGCCGTCAGCGGCGTGCGCGCAACGACCGGCGAGATACCCATCCCCGTCGCGTTCGCCCGCTTGCGCGACGGCGCCGTCGGCGAAGATCCGGTGTTGAAGCCGCTGCTGGCGCACAACGAAGAAGGCGTCTTCGGCGTCGTCGAAGCCGCCGGCATCGCCCGCAAAGACCTGCAGCTCGCCTGGGACTTCACCACCGGCAGCGACGACCACGTGACCCACGACATGTTTCGCGCGCGCCAGCTCGCGATGGCCGAGCTCGAGCGCACCCCCGCTGTCGTCGACGTCGACGTCGCATTCGACGGGCCCGAAGCGATGGACCGCCTCTTCGACTCGCGCCCCGAGATCACCTGGCGCTTCGTGCAGCTGCGCGTGACGGGACCCCGCGTCGTCGACACAGACGACGCCGGCGCCGTGCTCGCCAGAGACGCCGGTGGCGACGTCGCCTTGAACGGCACCACCACCTTCGACGTCACCGTGATCTTGCCCCGGGCGGCGCGCGACCAGCACGAGAAAGCCGGCGTCTTGCTCTACGGCCACGGCTTCTTCGGCGACCAGAACGAGGTCGAGGGCGCAGCGACGCGCGACCTCGGCGAGCGCAGCGGTCGCGTGATGTTCGCGTTGAATTGGCAGGGCATGTCGACCGAAGACATCGGCACCGTCACCGCCAGCGCCGGTGACAACGTCGCC